>CANRFB010000023.1 GCA_947629785.1 uncultured Clostridia bacterium
ACAGCGATGAACGCTAACAGATACTTCGGTATCAACAACAAGAAGCTTTCTAAGTCCCTTGAAAAACTTTCCAGCGGTTATTCCATCAACCGTGCAGGCGATAACGCAGCAGGTCTGGCAGTTTCTGAGAAGATGAGATCCCAGATCGCAGGCATGACTCAGGCTGTAAAGAACGCTCAGGACGGTATCTCAATGGTTCAGACTTTTGAAGGCGCTCTCACAGAGACAGATTCCATTCTCCAGAGAATGAAGACCCTTGCAAACCAGATGGCTAACGGTTCTTATGACGACCCCGTTGACCGTACGGCTGCACAGCAGGAATTCTATCAGCTTAGCGACGAACTGGATCAGATCGCTGATACAGACTTCAACGGCGTTGTAGTTCTTAACGGCGGCGTTATGGCTGACGGCACAACTGCAGCAGGCGTTACCGAAACCAAAAATGAAGCAGGCGTTACAGTAAGAACTTTAGATAAGACAGCTGCAAACGCAGGTCTCATCGACTACAGATCCGCTGGTAAAGACATTTCGGAAGAAAAAGCTGCTGAAGTGGTAAATGTTACATCTGATAAAATTAAGGCATATGATGGTACAGATGAAGATGGAAATGCAAGTACATCTGCTCCTAATGCTCAATTAGGATCCCTTAACAGCTTTAATAAAGGGGATTATGCCGGCAAGGTAACAGAGGACGTAACAGTTACTTATGCTTATGCAGGCAACGGCAAGTGGGTCAATGACTATAATGATGAGGTTATAGAAGCCAATGAATTTGGTGGTTTTGTAGGTATCTTTGGTGAAACACTTTCCCTTGACAACAGTACTCTTGAAGTTGGTGAAGCAGTATCTGTAACTGTAACAGCAGGTATAGAGTCTGAAGATACTTTTGTTGATACTCTCGATGCTAAACCTACTGTAGATGCTGGTGCTGATGCTCAGCTTAAGGTTGATGACAGTAAGTCAGGATTTACTCTTCTGGTAGACGAAGGTGATATGACAACTGAACTTTCTGAAAAACTGAAAGAATTAAACGGAGAAAAAGTAACAATTACAACAGCTGGTGAGAATGCAGGTGCCTACGCAGATGGTACTAATGCAGAAATTGCTGGTGATAAAATTGATATCTTTACTGCCGGAGGTAGAGCAGGAACAGATATTGAAGCAGGTACAGTGTTTGGGGTTTATGACTCTACAAGCGGAAAAGTAACATATTATGTTGCTGAAGAAGCTATAGGTAGAACTGATAATTTGGATGAAACTACATTAGGAAAACAAACAGCACTTGCTGAATTACAAACAGGTAAATTGACAAGTGAAGATGGAGACGATGGAACAGTTGAATATGAATTATATGCAACTTCTTCATCTTCTACGGCAGGTACGGACGCAACAATAACATTGGAGACTGGTGTTGCTGCTGGTGCAGATACGGATGATCTTGCAGAAAAGATCAACAAGGCTGCTGCCGGCACTACTGACGAAGGTTATGAAGTTTCCAATTCCAATGCATTCAGCAATTCTGAAGCAAAGATGACCTACAAGGACAGCATTATCCTTCAGGTCGGCGCTCGTACAAAGGACGCTGTAGACTTCACATTCAAGTATGATTCCGATGCTATCGGTGATCTGAATGCTGACCTCGACTGCTCTTCAAAGGGTCTCGGCATTAACCTCCTTGACCTGAAAACTCAGGAAAATGCTAACTACGCTATCGACAAGATCGATCAGGCTATTAACAAGGTTTCTCTGGTAAGAGGTACTTTCGGTGCTATCCAGAACCGTCTGGAACACAAGATCGATAACCTGAACGTATCTGTTGAGAACCTGACATCTGCTGAGTCTCAGATCCGTGACACTAACATGGCTGAAGAGATGATGAACTTCACAAAACAGCAGATCCTGTCTCAGGCTTCCCAGTCTATGCTTGCGCAGGCTAATCAGCTGCCTCAGAGCGTTCTGCAGCTTCTCCAGTAAGCAAGCTGAACTAACGTTTATTGCGTGAAGTGACATTATGAATAGGAATCGCCCCCGCGTTCGCGGGGGCGATTTTTGCAGATTGCGCTTTACTTTATCTCACGGCAGACAATAATTTGAATATAACAAAATAATGCCTGAAAGGGTCAAGGCTCAGCCTTGTCGTCTTCGTGGTTCTTGGGAAGATTGGCGTTTTTAAGAACGGTTTTCTTGATGTCATTAACAGGGATATTCAGAACTGCGCTTATAAAGCCTTTGCGAACTTTTTCATTGTTCATTATTTCTTTGAAAGCAAAATCTACTTTGGGGGACATTATGAAATATTCCTGATTTGACATAACCGCATACTCCTTTATGCTTCTTTAATTATATTATAACACGTTCAACTGAAAAATGCAATATAAAAATTGAGAGTTGAGATATAAGCGTTCACGCCTTATCTCAACTCTCAACTCTTAACTCTTAACTCTAAACTCTGTAGCCTTGCTGCATAGAAAAATTTTTTTCGGGAATGATAAGAGAAACAAAAGGAGTGTTGTTATGGCAAGGAAAATTTCCCGAAATACTTTTCTTATGGAATCCCCGCCCACTATCCGCAGTTTTGCCTCCATTGTGGGCAAAAAAGAGGGCGAGGGTCCGCTTGCGGAATTTTTCGACGAGGTGGAAAATGACGCATATTTCGGTCAGAAAACTTGGGAGCAGGCTGAAAGCGAACTCATGAAGCGTACCCTGCAAAAAGCGCTTTCAAAAGGCGATATTACCCCCGAACAGGTGGATATGATGTTTGCAGGGGATCTGCTGAACCAGTGCATAAGTTCCACTTACGGTCTGCGCGACCTGAATATCCCGCTTCTGGGGATTTACGGCGCGTGTTCCACAATGTCGGAGGGGCTTGCGCTTTCCGCTCTGATGACGGACAGTGGTCTTGGCGGAAATATCGCGGCGGTGACGTCTTCCCATTTCTGCACGGCGGAAAGGCAGTTCCGCTTTCCCCTTTCCTACGGCGCGGTAAGGACCCCCACGGCGCAGTGGACTTGTACCGCTTCGGGGGCGGCGGTGGTTTCTCCGAAAACAACTTCGCCGTTTATCCGCGCCGTCACTATCGGCAAAATTGTGGATATGGGCGTTACCGACGCAAACAATATGGGCGCGGCTATGGCTCCCGCGGCGGCGTATGTTATTAAAACATTCCTGCACGACACGGCTATGGAACCCTCCGATTTTGACGCGATCGTAACGGGCGATCTGGGAAAGGTCGGCAGCGAACTGCTTATTGAACTTCTGAAAAGCGATGGAGTGGACATTTCGGATAAACATAAGGACTGCGGCGTAATGATGTTCGATATTGAAGCGCAGGACGTCCACGCGGGCGGGTCGGGCTGCGGCTGTTCCGCATCGGTATTGTGCGGATATTTCCTGCCGAAAATACGCACGGGCGAATTGAAAAATATCCTTTTCTGCGCAACGGGCGCGCTGATGTCGCCCACCGCTTCACAACAGGGTGAAAGCATACCGTCCATATCACACGCAGTGTTTATTTCCGCAGAAAGCAGAATAAGCGGCGAATAGAACGGAGGAATTTTATGTTTATGAATTATGTATGGGCTTTTTTGATCGGCGGAATTCTTTGCGCCATTGGTCAGACGCTTATCGACTATACAAAACTTACCCCCGCGCGGATATTGGTCTCATATGTGGTTGCGGGAGTCATTCTCGGCGCGCTGGGAATTTACCGACCGCTGATAGACTTTGCGGGCGCGGGTGCAAGCGTTCCGCTGACAGGCTTCGGGAATCTGCTGGTGGAGGGCGTGAAACAAGCCGTTGACGAACGGGGATTCATAGGCGTGCTGACAGGCGGTCTGACGGGCGCGGCGGGCGGAATTACCGCCGCCATACTTTTCGGGCTTGCAATTGCGCTTATTTTCCGCTCAAAAGAAAAGTAATAAACAACAAAAAGGACGGCAGCCCCGTCCTTTTTGCGTGTTATTTTAAAGTACGTTTTTCCTGATAAAATCGGTAAGTTCCCGCGCCATTTCGTCATGTTCGGGAATACGCGGGTGTCCGGGCGTTGCGGCACCGTTCCGGCTGAACATATTGTGGAACGTCTTTATTCCCATGCCGTTAAGTTCGGAAGTAATTTCTTCAACGGCATTGTCCCAGTCGGGGTCGTGCATGAGAACAGTGGTGGTAAGGACGAACTTCGCGGTCTTGTAATGACTTTCCAGATCTTTCACTATTTCTATGTATTTGTCTTTCCACTTTCTGCGGTACTCGGGGTCGGAAATGTTCCTGTCGTTCTCCTGCGTTACCGGGTTGTGCTGATCGTTCTGACCCACGGCGATAATTACTATATCGGGAGTGTATCTTTCAAAATCCCACTTGGTAACTTCTCCCGCTTCGGGGAAATAGCAGGTCTTGTCGTAAACGCTTTCCAGACCGAGAGTATCGGGGTAGTGGAAATATCCCGTTCTGTCGAAAAGCGCAATTCCGCCCTGACTGTTGTTATGTATCTGCGCGCCGATGTTCCGCGCGGTCTGCATGACAAAGCTGTGCCATACATTATCGTAAATGCTGTTGTGATTCTCGGGGTCGTTCTTTCCTGTAAAATCCACCGCTTCGCAGACTTCGCCCGCGCATACGCTGTCGCCGAAAACTTCCATTTTCAGTGTCGGTAACTGTTCGGGAACGAGGAACTCCCCGTCTGTTTCAAACGCCTTTACGTTTATAAAATAATTCGAGGAATAGCGTTTGTAAATAATAACTTCATGTTCGGCGTTTTCAAGCCCCTCGGCAATTATTGAAGTAATGACCTTGCCGTTATTTTCGGGAGAAAGCGGTATTGCCGACATTTTTCCGTCAAGGATAACGCCGAGGGATACCTGTCCCCAGTAAACTGTAGTCTCGTGTTCCAGCAGAAGTTTTGTGCCCCTGAATTTCAGCTTTATCTGCGAACCCACAAAATAAAGCCGCGTTCCGCCGCTGCTGCGGTCATATCTTCCCATATAGATAGCCTTGCTGTCATTGTGTGAAATTTTCATATCCCCACGCCCTTTCAATTATTCTACAAGTAATTTTACCACATATTAAAAAAATTATCAAGCAATAATTAATAAATTCAGTAAAAAAGTTATAAAAAATGTCATTATTTATACGGGCAAAATAATGTATAATTAGAATAAGAATAATTGTGAACTAATTTATCCGATTTTTCAAAAAATGTAAACTCACAAGGGGGCGAGGCTATGGTAAAAAAGATAATGCTCAATCAAGCGGGCTATATCAATAAAATGCCTAAGACCGCCTACCTTACGGGTTCCGCGGATTATTTCCAGATAGTCAGGGCAAAAGGCGGAAAGACCGTGTTTTCGGGAATTCCCGCCGACCCCGTCCATGACCATGCTTCGGGGGATAATGTGTCGCTTCTGGATTTTTCCGACCTTGACGAAGAGGGCGAATTCTATATCCGCAGCGGACTGAAACGTTCGGGAACGTTCACAATATCCGATAAGCCCTATAACGCCCTGAAATTAAGCCTGCTGAAAGGTCTTTATTACAGCAGATGCGGGGAACTTGACGGCAGATTTGCGGGCGAATACCGCCACGGTCAGTGCCACGGCGACCTTGTTCCCACCTTTGAGAACAATTCGATAAAATTGGACGTTTCGGGCGGTTGGCACGATTCGGGCGGCTATGGAAAATACACCGTCTGCACCTGTATCGCACTTGGTCATATGCTTTACGCTTACAGCCTGTTCCCCGACAGATTTTCCGAAAGCACCGACATTCCCGAATCGGGAAACGGCACTCCCGACATTCTCAACGAATGCCGCGTCGGTCTTGAATGGCTGATGAAAATGCAGGCTCGGGACGGCGGCGTTTACCACAAAGTCGCGCCCATGACCCCAACTCCCATTGTAATGCCCGAGGACGACAATGTTATAAGATATGTTTTCCCGCGGTCGCACCAAGCCGCGACCTGCTTCTGCGCCGTAACTTCGTTAGCTTCGAGGATATTCCGACCCTTTGACGGAGAATTTGCGGATAAACTCCATACCGTTTCCATAAACGCATGGATATGGCTTATGAACAACCCCGACTACAAGCCCTTTGTAAACCCGCCAACTACCGCCATAAGCGCGGCAGGCGATTTCTTCGACAACAACAACGATGATGATATGTTCTGGGCTGTCTGCGAACTTTACGAAACTACAGGCGACGAATCTTTCCACGATATAATAAAGGAACTTTACGGGAACGTAAAGCTTACGGGTTTCCTGAACCGCGACAACGGTGGCTTCGGGGCGCTTTCGTATATGTTCGGAGAACGTCCCGCGGACGAGAAAGTCATTTACGAGATAAAATCGCAGATGCGGCTTCGCGCCGACACCCTTTGCAGCCTAAGCAGACACAGCGGTTACGGAACGGCAAAGTCAGACGAGGATTACATACGCGGCAGCAATATGTATTCCATGACCGACAGTATGCTTCTGATAATGGCATATAAGATCTTCGATTGTGAGGAATATATTACCACCGCATACGAACAGTTAGGGTACGTTCTGGGCAAAAACCCCATGGGCATATGCTTTGTAACGGGAATAGGCGGCGAAAGCGTAAAGCGCCCACACCACAGACCCTCCGAAGCGGACGATGTGGAAGAACCAGTTCCCGGGCTTCTGGTTTGCGGACCGAATAAGCGTTCTCAGGACAAATTCACAAGATGGAACATTCCCTCGGAGGAAGCGCCTGCAAAGTGCTACTATGATATAGTTTACAGCTTTTCCACCAATGAAGCGACGATCTACTGCAACTCGGCGGCAATTTTCGTGGCGGCATATTTCGATTCGGATAAACAGTAAATAATGAGAATTTCTCATAAAATAGAATAAAGGAATGATAAAATGAAATTCAGCAAATACCTTTCTTCCGCAGCGGCACTGCTGCTATGCGCGTCAATGTTTTCCGCCTGCGTTTCCTCGGAGGACGGAGGAACAGAAAGCGGCGGTGAAACCACCGCGGCGGCGGAAATCTCACAGCCCGTAACGCTTGCTTCGGACACGTCAAACGACGTTGACCCAAGCGTTCCCGTAAATCTTAATGAAGGAGTGTCGGATAAAATGTACAACAGAGCTATTATGAGCAAAGGCAATCAGGCGCGGCTTGCGGCTGCAATGAAAAAGGCAAAGAACGGCGAGAAAATTACCGTAGGCGTTATCGGCGGCTCTATCACTCAGGGAAGTCTTGCTTCGGTCTATCAGAACTGCTACGCTTCCAAATTCAACGACTGGTGGCAGAACAAGTTCCCCGGAAATGTTGAGTTTGTAAACGCAGGTATCGGCGGGACAAACAGCTATCTCGGCGTTCACCGTGTGGACGAGCAGCTGCTTTCCTACAAGCCCGATGTTGTTATCGTGGAATTTTCCGTTAACGACACCGACAAGATAATGAATAAATATTCCTACGACAGCCTTGTAAGAAAGATCCTTGCCTGCGATTCCAACCCTGCCGTAATGCTGCTTTTCACCACTATGGAGGACGGAACAAGTCTTCAGGACACTCACAAGGAAATAGGCGAAGCCTACGACCTGCCTATGATAAGCTATCATGATGCTGTTTTCCCCGAAGTCAAGGCGGGAACCCTCAAATGGACGGACATTTCCCCCGATAACATTCACCCCAACGACGCGGGTCACGATATTATAAATCAGATAATCAGCCGCTATCTGGACGAGCTTTACAATAGTCTTGATTCCGTTACCGAAGAACCCGCTCCCTTTACCGCGGAAGCACTTACAAAAGACTACTACGCAAACGCAAAGATGCTCAGCGCGGCGGATATTACCGCCACCGTTTCCGACGGCTTTGAAGTTGTGGAAAAGGATTTCTACGACCAGTTCCACAACAACTGGAAGTCCACGGCGGGCGGAAACCTCACCTTTGAGGTGGAATGCAGCAATCTGGGATTCTTCTTCATGTGTACCACCGACGGCAAGAGCGGCAAGTATGAAGTTTACGTTGACGGCACAATGAAAGGCACCCTCAATGCCGATTTCACAGGCGGCTGGGGAAATTACGGAAACACCCAGCAGGTGCTTTTCGCGGCGGACAATACAAAGCACACTGTTGAACTCAAACCCGCCGAGGGCAGCGAGGATAAGGGTATTACCATTCTCGGACTTATGGTTTCGTGATAAATAAGAAAAAGACTGCGGCGGCAGTCTTTTTCTTATACGCAAAAAATTGCTGTATTCCGCGGGGGATACAGCAATTTTTGTTTCATTCTTCTTTTGCATTTACCGAGATGCCCAGAATATCCAGACTGTCCTTGTCAACAGGCGACGGGCAGGCGGACATCAGTTCGGAAGCGTTCTGGACTTTCGGGAACGCCGTTACATCGCGGAGACTGTCCGCGCCGCACATTATCATTGCCAGACGGTCAAGCCCGATACCCATTCCGCCGTGAGGAGCGGCGCCGTATTTATAAGCGTCCACGAGGAATCCGAATTTTGCCTCTATTTCCTCGTCGGTCAAGCCGAGAGCCTTGAACATTCTCTGCTGAAGCTCGTAGTCGGTAATTCTTATAGAACCGCTGGAAAGTTCCGTGCCATTAAGAACGAGGTCGTAAGCCTTTGCGAAAACTTTCTCGGGCGCGGTGTCCAGATATTGCAGACATTCGTCCATAGGCATGGTGAACGGGTGGTGCATGGCGAGCCATTCGCCGCTCTCCTCGTCATATTCAAAGAACGGGAACTCGGTTATCCACAGGAAATTGAATTTTCCCTCGGAGATAATGTCAAGCTGTTTGCCTACTTTCAGACGAAGCGCGCCCAGTGTGGGAAGCGTTACGCTGTTCTTGTCCGCAACGATAAGCACAACATCGCCCTTTTCCGCGCCAAGTGTTTTCAGAATGTTTTCAAGCTCGCCCTCCGCCATGAATTTCGCAAAAGAGCAGCTCGGAGCGTCCTCTACCCAGCGGACGTAAGCAAGACCTTTCGCACCTATGCCCTTGACATATTCGGTAAGCTTGTCTATTTCCTTTCTTGTGAGAACGGCAGCGGCGTTCTTTGCAACTATTGCACGAACTGAACCGCCCGCTTCAATTGCGGAAGTGAATACCCCGAAACCGCAGTTTTTCACAAGTTCCGAAATATCCTGTATTTCCATTCCGAAACGCGTGTCCGGCTTGTCCGAACCGTAACGGTTCATAGCGTCAGTATAGGTAAGCCTTGGCAGCGGCGTGGGAATGTCAATATCCAGAACATCTTTGAAGATACGTTTTACAAAGCCCTCGCCCATTTGCAGAATATCTTCCACGTCCACAAAGGACATTTCAAGGTCTATCTGCGTAAATTCGGGCTGTCTGTCCGCCCGCAGGTCCTCGTCGCGGAAACATCTTGCAAGCTGAACATATCTGTCAAATCCCGCTATCATCAGCAGCTGCTTGTAGATCTGGGGCGACTGGGGCAGAGCGTAGAATTTTCCCGGGTGTACCCGCGAGGGAACAAGATAGTCCCGCGCGCCCTCGGGGGTGGATTTTATCATCATAGGCGTTTCTATCTCGATAAATCCGTTCTCATAGAAATAGTCGCGGGCGGATTTAGCGATCTTGCTTCTTGTGATAATGTTATCCTGCAAAGTTTTTCTTCTCAAATCAAGATAACGGTATTTAAGGCGAAGTTCCTCGTTGGTGTTGGTGTTGTCAACAATTTCAAAAGGCGGGGTCTGGGCTTTTGCGAGAATACGCAGATCGTCAACGAAAATTTCCACGCGCCCCGTGGCGATCTTCTCGTTAATGCTTTCACGTTCGCGGACAACGCCTTTTGCCATGACAACATATTCCGAGTGGCAGGAAGATGCCTTTTCAAAAACCGCCTTGTCGCTTGTTTCGTCAAAAGTCAGCTGAACAACGCCTGTTCTGTCGCGGAGGACAATGAAGATTATTCCGCCTTTATCGCGGACGGTGTCAACGAATCCGCCTACGGTAACGGTCTGCCCGGCTTCGAGGACTTCGCCGCAGTAGTGTGTTCTTTTCAGACCTTTCATAGTGTCTGCCATAATAAAAACTTCCTTTCATTTTATTTATAGTTTAAAGTTGAGAGCCTTTAGCAGAGTTGAGAGTGGAGAGTTGAGATATTGACATAAACCGTTAGCGTTCCGTTCTCAATTTAATATACAGCAAGGTTGGAACGCAGATTGCATATTGCTTAATCTCACGGCAGGCATTGAGTTAGGAATCACTAAACTTTGCCTGACTGGGTGCAGGCTCAGCCTGCCTCACGGCAGGCATTAATTTGAAAATCACAAAAATTAGCCTGAAAGCGTGCAGGCTCAGCCTGCTCTTAACTCTCAACTCTTAAATCTCAACTCTGTAGCAGGGCTTCCCCGCCTCTCAACTTTGTTCAAGCTCAGCCTTGAGCTTTACGGCAGTGATGTTGTAGTAAAAATTTTCTGCAAATCTTTCGTCAAGGGAAATGTCGATCTGCTCCCCTGTTTCCATGTTTTTGAGTTTTGCCTTTCCCGAATCAAGTTCGTTGTCGCCGAGAACCATTGTGAACACCGCGCCGATCTTGTTGGCATATTTCATCTGCGGTTTGAGTCCGCGGTTCATGGTGTCGGTCTCCACAAAGAATCCTTCGGCGCGGAGAGCATTTGTAAGAACTGCCGCTTTCCGCTGTGCCGCTTCGCCCATGGTAGCAATATAAAGTTCGCACTTCTTTGCGGGGATAAATTCCACCCCCGCATTTTCCATGGTCATTATAATTCTTTCCAGTCCCATGGCGAATCCAAGCGCGGGCAGGGAATTTCCTCCAAGCTGTTCGATAAGTCCGTCATAACGTCCGCCGCCGCAGACAGTTCCCTGCGCGCCGATGTCGTTGGTTATGAATTCAAATACAGTCTTTGTGTAATAATCCAGCCCGCGGACGATCTTCGGGTTTACGCTGAATTTTATACCCATATCGGTAAGCAGGGTTTTCAGCTTTTCAAAGTGTGCGGAACATTCATCGCAGAGGAAATCAAGTATAACGGGCGCGTCCTTTGCTATTCCCTGACAAATGGGGCTTTTGCAGTCAAGAATACGCATGGGATTACGTTCCAGACGGTCAAGACAGGTGGGGCAAAGCTCGTCCCTGCGCTTTCCGAAATACTCTTTCAGCGCCTTGTGATATTCCGCGCGGCAGGCGGGACAGCCTATGGAGTTTATGAAAAGCTCCACCTTTTCCAGTCCCAGACTGTCCAGAAGCGAACGCGCCAGAGCGATAACTTCCGCATCGGCGGAAGCGTCCTGACTGCCGTACATTTCCGCGCCGAACTGGTGGAATTCACGCAGTCTGCCCGCCTGCGGCTTTTCGTGACGGAAACAGGAGATCATATAGTAAACTTTCTGCGGAAGCGCTTCGTTCAGAAGTCCGTTTTCAATAGCCGCTCTTGCCGCACCCGCCGTTCCCTCGGGGCGGAGAGTGAATTCTTCAGGGTCTTTGCCGTTGTCGCGGCTTTTTGCGGTAACGCTGTACATTTCTTTCTGAACAACGTCCGTGGCGTCGCCCACGCTTCTTTTAAAGAGCATGGTATTTTCAAAAGTCGGGAAACGTATCTCTCTGAACCCGAAACACTCGGCAGTCTCGGCGGCACAGCGTTCTACAGTCTGCCACTTGTTTACTTCCGCGGGAAGAACGTCCTTTGTGCCGTATGGTCTGTTTGTAATAACCGACATAATAATTCTCCTTAAATAATAATAGCCGCCCCGTAAAGGGACGGCAGAAAAACCGTGGTACCACCCAATTTCATCCGCAAAACAAAGTAATGCGGACCTCATTGTTCCTTAACGCGGGAAAACGTCCATGCTTTTCGCGCAGAACTGCACGATTTACACATGGAAGCTCACGGGTGTGTTTCGCAAAATAACCGAACAGGCGGTTTCAGCACAATGCCGCCCTCTCTTTGGAACGGAATATCCGCTACTCTCCCGATCACAGCTTTTACAGGCTATGGAATAATGATACATTAAATTTCCCCGTTTGTCAAGGCAGGGATAAGGCTTTTTATAATGTTTTTGTATGAAGAAATTGTAAATTTTTAAATAAATCTGTTGATATTGAGCGGTACCTGATGTATAATTATGGACATAAAGTACAATTTCTTACAATTTTTTCGAGAGGTGATAATTATGCAGAAATTAGCATTCAAGAAAGCGCTTACCGCCGCCGAGAGAAAGACCTATATCGCCGAACTGAAAAAAGAACTGCCGTTCCTGAGATTGAAGGCAGGCATTTCACAGGACGATATTGCAAGCGTCATCGGCGTGTCACGTCAGACATACGGCGCGATAGAACGCGGAGACCGTCCCATGGGCTGGAATACCTACCTTTCTCTGATATTCTTCTTTGACAATAAGGAGGAAACACATGACCTTGTCCGCGGAACAAACGCGTTTCCCCATAAGTTTATAGAGGGAATAAACGTAGAGGACCTTTCCGCCGAAAAGATGATGCTGAGCCTTACGGAAAGCTGTCCCGATGTTTTCTCAAAACTTGACGCAACGGCTATCGAAACCATACGCACGCTTATTATGATAGAGTATGCCCGCTGTACGAAGCAGTCGGGAGACAGTGTTGTGGCG
Organism: uncultured Clostridia bacterium; assembly: GCA_947629785.1. GTDB lineage: Bacteria > Bacillota > Clostridia > Oscillospirales > Ruminococcaceae > RGIG8773. Next base: position 12,593 of record CANRFB010000023.1, read on the forward strand.
GCATTTGACGGAATGAATTTCCTGAAAAAAGCCCCGCAGAATGAAAAGCCCGCGCGGAAACCCAGAGCCAAGAAAAAAAGCAAATAAAACACGTTTTATCCCCGAATAATTTTATTCGGGGATTTTTTGTACATTTCAGAACAGAAATTCATAAAAGACAACCGTTCCGCATAAAAATTAAAAGACGGAGGGCTGTCTTATGAAAAATAAAATCAATTTTACAGAACTGCTTATTTATATAATTTCCGCGGAACTTGCGGGCGCGCTTTCCGCGCTTTTAACGGGCGGGTACGGGGATTTTTTTGTAAAATACCGCGAGCCGCCGCTTCTGCCGCCCGCTTGGTTATTTCCCGTGGTGTGGACAATTTTATATGCGGTAATGGGAATTTCCGCGTATATGATAAAAAATTCCCGCGCTTACGAGGACGATATTAAATCCGCACTGAAAAATTATCGGGCGCAATTATTTGTAAATTTTTCATGGAGCATAGTATTTTTCAGGTTTGAAAAATTATTTCTCTCGGCGGGGATAATAATTTTCCTGCTTGTGCTTATTTTAAAAATGATAGTCGATTTCCGTAAAATAAAACCGCTCGCGGGAAATTTAAATATTCCCTATTTTGTATGGGTATTATTTGCGGCATATCTGAATATTGCGATTTTTATAAAGAATTAAAATAAAAAGCGTTTCTTTTTAAAAGGGAACGCTTTTTTCGATTTAAAAGAAAAGTGGCTCTGTCAGGGGTTGAGACAGAGCCGAAGATTATGATATAGGATTATTGGGGGTTTTTCCGCAAGCCGTAGGGGTAGACGGCTTGCGGATAAGGGTCTTTTATATGGTTGTTCACCGTGCGGACTCAGGGGTAATAAGCCCGCATATAAAAGCACACTTTTGGGGGGAAAAGTACTCTTATCGAGTACATTTTTATAATACCCCTCTTTTGTGTAAATCATGTGAAAAAAAGCTGAAATAAAAGCGAAATCATAAAAATCGGGACGGTTTCAAACCGCCCCGATAAATTTTAATATTCAGAAACGTAATCAAGAGGATTGGGATAAGTACCGTTTGAACGTACTTCAAAATGCAGATGGTTTCCTGATGAATCGCCTGTGCTTCCAACGTAACCGATAAGCTGTCCCTTTACAACATAGTCGCCGTATTCAATGGCAATAGAACTCTGGTGACCGTACAGCGTAACGTTTCCGTCGTCATGCTGGATCTTTACGCAGTTGCCGTAACCGCCGTTCCAACCACCTGCGGCTTCGATAACGGTACCGCTTTCGGCAGCGTAAATAGGTGTTCCGTAAGGTGCGGCAATATCAATTCCCTTGTGTCCGCGTCCGTCGCCTTGGTAAGCCGAAATGTAACCGCCGTCAACAGGCCAGAAATATTCGCCCGAACCGCCGCTGCCTTCGCTTACAGGAGTTCTTGTTTCTCTCGTTCCGACTCTGATGTATTCTGTAACAGGCTCGGATATGATCTCCTCACTGAGAACTTCTCTGGAAACCACATTGCCGTTTTTGTAGGTAACATTTGCGGTAACGGTCTTTTCGCCCTCCGAACCCTCAATGTCAACTGCGGAATCGCCTTTGTACATATCGGGGTCTTCGGTCTCGATTATATCGTAATCAATGGTTTCTTCGTAAGTAACTTCCTTGGTAGTCATAACTCCCAGATAGGGAACTTCTTCGCTTAACTGAATCGTTGCTCCCACGGGGCAGAAAGACGTTATATCTTCGATCTGCTTGCCCTCAAATGTTATAAAGCAGTCTTGGAGTTCCTCAACGCTCATATCATTGTCGGAAGCGATATTCCAAGGATTGTCGCCCTGCTGTACTTCGTAATATACAGGCTCGGCAACAAGAGAATCAAATTTGTCAATGATCTCTTCCTGATCCACTACCTGATTGGGCATAACGTAATTCTCGTAAGTGTATTCGATATTCTTGTCAAAGGAAACGTCCACAACATCGTCTGTCATGTATTCTTCCCTGACTTCGTTAAGATACTCGTCTATTTCGTCATTTGCTTCAACAGCTCCGATAAATTCGCCGTCAACCGTTACCATGAACGCTCTTACGCGGTCGTCGCTTTCATCGGAAGTACCCGGATAAACATTCAGTGTGTCCTCTTTTTCCTCCTGAACAGGTTCTTCCTGAACGGGAGCCTGCGTTTCTATCTGTTCCTGAATAGCCGCAGCAAGAGTCTGCTCGTCAATTACTTCATCTGCGGAAGCAAGAGGTTTTACGGAAAGTGCCGCAGTCATGTACATTTCACTGCCTGTGTCAAAATAGTCGGTGCGGTAGGCGATAACTTTCTGCGCCTCGTCAATTACGGTATCTTCGGAAACAACGCCCAGTTCCTGACCGTTATAAACTACCGTTACGCCGTAATCGGCGGAAGCTTTATCCGAAACCACCATTATCAGGAATGCTATTCCCATAACGGGAACAACATGGTTTACTATTGTAATTGCTATCTTTCCGCTGTTTTTCATAGCGGAAGCTATATCCGACATTTGCAGGGTAAGCGCTCTTCCGAAGCCTACTTCCGCCATTCTGTCGGCAAATCTTCTGTTGAATTCGGAAAGATTGTCGGCGAACTTCATGGCGCCCATGCCGATTTTCTTGAATCCGTGCAGGAGATCTCTCTTTATTTCCGCAAACAGGGGACGTACATCGCTTTTAAGTTTATGTGCAAGTTTTACAGCCGCATTCCTTGAACTTTTTACTGCGTACACCGCAAGGTATGTAACCAGAGAACCGACGGCTACCATTGATTTCTCAAATCCGTTCTGCAAAACGTTATTCTTTTTCTCGTTCTCTTTCACGTTTCCGCGAGAGCCGTTCATTATCAGGAACTCCTTTCTGCTTTGATAAAAAATCAAAAGGTCGGACAGACCAAGTATTCTTTCAAAAGGTTACAAAACAGTAACATTATTAATATTATACCTCTTTTTTTTCAAAAATCAACACTTTCCCGATTTATGTCACACTTTATTAACTTTTTTTAGCGACCTGCACAATATTTTCATTATTTCAAAGTGCATTTTTCATATAATTTTTTGCATTTTTCTGCCGAAATGTGTTTCCAGAATTTATACAATTTGAAATTTGTAAGAAAATAACAGTTACAATTTGTAACCTTTTTGAGGGGTCAAAACCCGTAAACCCTTTTGACAAACCAAACGACAAAAAACAAAAAGGTTACAAAACGGTTACAAAGTCAGTTTCCCTTGTAACCGTTTTGTAACCTTTTCCCAAAAAGTTCCGCCATATCTGCGCGGATCTCGCTGTAAAGTTCTATTGCTTTACCTGTTTTTGGAAGCAAAAATTTCATTCCGGAGCAGTGAAGTGCCTGAACTTTACAGCGGTCAAGACTTCCGCCGTAAAGGTCGTCGCCTGCCAGAGGGTGTCCCACTGCGGAGAAATGCACCCGTATCTGATGAGTTCTGCCTGTTTCGAGGCGGACGCGCACAAGGGAATGTGTTTCCGTACTATTTAATATAGTATATCTTGTGACAGCCTTTCTGCCGTCGCTGCGGACGACTCTTTTTATAATGGATTCACGTTCGCGGGCTATAGGCGCGTCAATAACGTATTCCGAACCGTCCGCATACCATTTTATGCACGGGTTATCCGAACCGCATGGAACAGGCATACCCTCAACCGCCGCGGTGTAAATCTTGGAAATATTCCCATTGAGTTTCCCTGCCGCGTAAACGCTTTTTGCCACGGCGCAAAGCCCCGAAGTGTCCTTGTCCAGTCTGTTTATCGGGCGGAAAGTCATTTCGGGGAACATAGCCGCAAAGCAGTTCCCCAACGAATCGGAACGGTGTTTTGCGGAGGGGTGGACGGGCATTCCCGCGGGCTTGTCAAAGACTATGACATCGCCGTCCTCGTAAACAGCGGGAACTTTCAGCGCGGGATTGGGTTCAAGCCTGTCCGCGTCAAAAGCTTTCAGAGAAATAACATCTCCCGCCAGAAGCGTATCGCAGGTGCGGACGGGATGACCGTTCCGTTCTATGCCGCCCGCCGTGCGTTTCAGTTTTGAAACGAGCCGCCTTGAAACGCCCATGCTTTTAAGGAAATCACCGCAGCTGCAGTCGCGGCTGACGGTAAATTCCGCCTGAATATTATTATTTTCCATAATATTACATCGTCATATTGCGAAGTCAATTTGTAAGAGGAACTTCCAGATCGGCGTTACTTTCCTGTTCCGCCGTTCTGGTTGAAACTATTATCTCGTTTACCGCCGCGGCGTAGACCATCTGGATATACGGTATAATAAATATCATGGGGAATATTATCAGGCAAGGCAGAAGCCACGGCGACACGGAAAACATTATTTCGCCCACATAGCCTTTATTTTTCCGCATTATCGCCTTGCTTTCGGAAATAATTTCCGAGGCGGAACGGTCGGGTTCAAGGGCGTACAGAAATGGCACTGCCGCATAGATGTTATTTGAACGCACCGCAAGGTAAAGCATTACAGCGGTGAGGATAAACGCGGCGGTCAGCGAAATGCTGTAAATAACGCTTCCGTCCGTTATTCTGTCAACAAAGCCCGCCGCATAGAACGCCAGTGCCGAAACCGCCGCGTAAGGCAGCAGGCGGCAGAGTATTTTGAAAAGCAGCAGACTGTTGAGCCGCAGAACCTGCCACATTTTGCCTATTGACATATAGCAGCTGAAAATGCTTCTTGCGTGTACGGAATTTCCACGGATCTGCTGGATCCTGTACCAGCTGACGCCGTACATGAACGGCGTGACAGCCACTACCAGCACAATGAAAACAGCCGTGCAGGTCAGGAAAAGCGCCAGTTCCGCCCGAAGAAGTCCGCTTCCGTAAAGAACGTCCCTCTTGCTGTTTACAAGCCCCTCGGCAGCCATCAGGCACGCCAGCACGAAAAGCGCAAGCCCGCCCACGGAAAGGAAGAACACCGTGCAGAGTTCCCCGAAACAGCCCGTAAGCCTTGCGGAAGCTTGTTTTTTAAGTTCTTTTGCGGTTTTCAAAGGAGTCACTCCTTTCCGGGAATTTTTCCGAGAATTTCAAAGGTATTGCCGTTCTGCCACAGCATGGTGCTGACGAGAATTTCATAGCCCTCGCCGGGGTCGCAGGCGAACTCCATGGGCTTCATTTTCGGCAGTCCGAAGCAGGACATCATATTCATAAGTATTCCCGAATGGGTAATGACGCCCGTGTGGGTAAATCCGTTCTTCATCATATCAAGGATCATCAGGTTCAGGGCGGAATAGCAGCGGGTCATCATGCTTCTCAGACTTTCGCCGTTGGGGGGAGGATTGTCAAGACCGCCTTTCAGCCATTTCTTGTAGCTGTCAAGTTCCACAAGCTGATCAACGGAAACGCCCTCAAACACGCCGAAGTCCATTTCCCGCAGGTCGTCAACTATTACTATTTCACGCTCGGGGAAAAGTATTTCCGCCGACTGAACGGCGCGTTCCAGCGGGCTGGAATACACCCGCTGTACTTTGGGATATTCGTAATTGTCGTATTTATCTTCCAGAGCCTCCCTGCCGGCTTCGGAAAGGGGATAGTCGGTCTTTCCGATGTAAATGCCGTTTTCGTTGGCTTCCGTAAGCCCATGGCGGAGAATACTAAGTCTGTAACCTTTCATGTGATCTTCCTTTCTCAAAAAATTCATATATAATTATACTATATACACAAAAAATTTATAAAACATTTATCGACTTTTTTTGCAAAAACCTATTTACAAATTGTACGGAATGAGTTATAATTTACAATGTGTAGAAGTCAAATCAAATAGGAGGTGACGTGATGAATTCGGACTTTCCAAGGATCATAACGTTATTAAGGAAAGAACGCGGCATCAGTCAGAAAAACGCGGCTTCCGCTCTGGGAATTTCACAGGCGCTGCTGTCCCACTATGAAAAGGGGATAAGAGAGTGCGGTCTGGAATTTCTGGTAAAGACCGCTGATTATTATAATGTTTCCTGCGACTATCTTCTGGGGCGTTCGCCCGAACCCGCAGGAAAAACCATTTCATACGAAGATATTCCCGAACAGGATATGTCCGGCAGGGAAAAGATAACCGCAGCGGGCGGAGTAATGGCGTCATTCAACAAGAAACTTGTAGTCAACTCCACGTCCGTGCTGTTCTCGTTAGTCCAGAAAACCGGCAGCGCGTCCATGCTGAAAGAAATATCTTCCTACCTTATGCTTGCGATATACAAGATGTTCAGGATAGTTTATTCCGCCAATTCCAAGAACGACCCGCGGTTCTTCACCGTACCGGAAGTAACTGCATCGGGAACGGCAACGGCGGCAATGGCGGTATGTGAAGCCAACGCTTCCGCGGCGGCAAAGGGAGTTCAGGTAAACGGCGGAGACGTTGCCAAAGAAAGCAACGAGTCTATGATAACCGCCAACTCGCTTTCGGAAGAATATTCCGGTTCCGCGTCCTCGCTGCTGAACGTCATAAAGAACAGCGAAGCAAGGATACATCTGCTTACAAGTTCCGACAAATGATATTATACCACATTTAATACGAAATGTAAAGAGGCTGCCGCGGCAGCCTCACGGTATTTTAGCGAGCAAACAAATTATTAATTTAACGGCAAAATGATTAAATAGTTAAGACTCTATAATTTATTCGACGTATGAGGGGAAAGGCTTACTATATAGAAATAAATTTATTAGTTATTCGATGTACGAGGGGAAAGACCAAAAGGGGAAGAGGAAAACCAACAACTTGATACGGACGCGGTGGTTTTCCCCTTTCCCCTTAAGGTCTTTCCCCTCGCGCTCCCCTTGTCCTTAACCCTATTCCCTTTCGCCCAAGCTCGTATGGGTTTGCATATAACCAAAGTATCATAAATTTTATGACTTGCTTTACAAACTCTGTGATATTTCCTCGAATTTTCTTTTGTAGAACGGACTATTTAGATTTTGTACGCAACGCGCGTAAGACCTTGTAAAGTCCGCTAAACACCTAAATTTTGATAAACTTAACAAAGTCATACATTGAACTCAAAGTGTAAGCGCACTTTACAAACCCAGTTATGATAGTTCAACTTTAAATTTTTGAGTGGACTATTAAAGCGTTGCTTGAATAAATTTGCAAGGACGTGTAAAGTTCAGCAAAATATGTAGTCTGTTTTTTTAGGTTAAACACTTGCCAGCTTGGGCGAAGGGGGTTGAGATTAAGGAAAAGGGGAGCGTGAGGGGAAAAAACTAAAGGGAAGGGGGAAACCACCGCGTTCCTACCGTTTTGCTGGTTTCCCCCTTCCCTTTTGGTTTTGCCCCTCACACGTCGAATTAATTATAAAGTTTTTGCTATCTAATCAATTTTTGTAAAATTAAATTCATAATTTATTTAATTGTTGAAACACCGTGGCGGCAACCTCTTATTTTTTAAAACTCCAACTTCTTGCTGAGATATTCAACAAGTTCTTCGATCTTTACCCGTTCCTGCTCCATGGTGTCACGGTCGCGGACGGTCACACAGCCGTCCTTTTCAAGAGTGTCAAAGTCGTAGGTAATGCAGAACGGCGTTCCGATCTCGTCCTGACGGCGGTAACGCTTTCCGATCTGTCCCGCTTCGTCATAGTCCACACTGAAATATTTTGAAAGCATGGTGTAAACTTCAAACGCCTGATCTTTCAGCTTCTTGGTAAGGGGAAGAACTGCCGCTTTTATAGGCGCAAGAGCAGGGTGCAGGTGCATTACCGTACGGACATCGCCATCACCGATGGTTTCTTCGTCATATGCTTCGCAGACAATGGACAGGAACAGTCTTTCAACGCCCAGTGACGGCTCGATAACATACGGAACGTACTTCTCGTTAGTCTCGGGGTCAAAATATTCAAGAGACTTTCCGCTTGTTTTGATGTGCTGTGTAAGGTCGTAGTCCGTTCTGTCCGCAACTCCCCAGAGTTCGCCCCAGCCGAATGGGAACAGATATTCAAAGTCGGTGGTGGCTTTTGAATAGAAGCAAAGTTCCTCGGCGGAATGGTCGCGTAGCCGGAGATGTTCGTCTTTGAGTCCGAGACTCAACAGGAAGTCGTGGCAATATCCTCTCCAGTACTGGAACCATTCAAGGTCGGTTCCCGGCTTGCAGAAAAATTCCAGCTCCATCTGTTCAAATTCACGGACGCGGAAGATAAAGTTTCCCGGCGTTATCTCGTTGCGGAAAGATTTTCCCACCTGCGCAACGCCGAAAGGCACTTTCTTTCTTGTTGTCCTCTGGATATTTGCAAAGTTTACAAAAATTCCCTGTGCAGTCTCGGGACGGAGATAAAGTTCCGCCTTGGAATCTTCGGTAACGCCTTGGAACGTCTTGAACATCAGGTTAAACTGACGTATAGGCGTGAAATTCTTCTTTCCGCAGTTGGGGCATTTAACATCGTGACTTTCGATGAAATCGGTCATCTGGTCGTTTGACCAGCCCGTGGGATTTACGCCCGTCTGGGTCTCGATAAGCTGATCGGCGCGGTGACGGGTCTTACATTCGCGGCAGTCCATCAGCGGGTCGGAAAATCCGCCGAGGTGTCCCGAAGCTACCCAAGTCTGGGGGTTCATAAGTATTGCGCTGTCAAGTCCTACGTTATAGGGACATTCCTGCACGAATTTTTTTAACCATGCGTTCTTGATATTGTTTTTCAAAAGCACGCCGAGAGGACCGTAATCCCATGTATTTGCCAGACCTCCGTAAATTTCCGAGCCGGGATATACAAAGCCTCTGCCTTTGCAGAGCGCGACTATTTTATCCATGCTTTTTTCCATAAAATTACCACCTTTTATAAATCGTTATCTTTCAGGAATTTTTCTAATTTTCTGTAATTGTCCGCAAGGTCGGGAACATCTTCAAAACTGCCTTGGTAAAGTTCTATCATCACGCTTCCGTCATAGCCGAATGACTTCATTTCGCGGAAAAGCGCAAGGTTGTCGTATTCCCCGAAGCCGAATTTCAGGCAGTCTCCCGCTTTTCCCGAATCGGAGAAATGCAGGTGCTTTATGCTTCCCCCGAGAGCCTTTACCATCTGAACGGGGTCATTCCCCGAACGAAGCGCCTGTTTTGTGTCCAGAACGAACGCCACCTTTTCACCGAGGGCGTTTTTCATTTTCACAAGGAAGTCAAGGCTTTTCCCCGTACAGCGGGAAACGTTCTCCTGAACAGCCGTAACGCCGAAACTTCCCGCCGCTTCCTGAAGCCGCAGGAAACGTTCAAAATAGACTTCATCGGGGCAGTAATTTTCGGGCTTGTTCCCGTGGAGAACGAAATATTTCGCTCCGAAAGCGTTCATATAGTCAAAGAAGTTCTTGAAATATTCAAGCATATCGTCGACCCGCCGCTCATATTTCGTGAAAAGCATCATCGGCTCGATACCGCAGGTGAACGGGTGGACGGAAACCACCTCCACACCGTATTCCCGCTGGAGCGCAAGCATTTCCCTGCGGTACGGACCTGAAAGTTCACAATGGGTATTGACGAATATTTCGGCGGACTTTATGCCGTTTTCCGCAAGGGAACGGAAGGCTTTTTCAACTTCCATAGGATATAAGCAGGCATTTGAAACTCCCGCTTTCATTCAGAACGCCTCCCGCGCAGAAATTTTATGCCTTTGCTTTTTTGCCGCCGCTTTTCTTGGTTTTGCCAAGCTTGCTTTCAAGAGTGAGCCACAGCGGACAGGTGAAGCATACCGACGAGTACGCGCCCGCGATCATGCCTATCATCATCGGCAGTGAGAAAGAAATTATGGAAGTTACTCCGTAAATTGCCGCAACGATAGTTACCGCCAGCATAGCCGCGATAGTGGTTATAGATGTGTTTATCGAACGCGTTAAAGACTGGTTTATGCTGAGATTTACTATTTCGGTGTGGGTCTTGGTCTTTCTGAAAAGTATCTCGTTCTCACGGATCCGGTCGTAAATTACGATGGTGTTGTTTATGGAATAACCGAGTATTGTCAGTACAACAGCCATGAAGTTTGCGTTTATGGACATTCCGCAGATGATGAATGTTCCGTAAACGATAATACAGTCATGGAGAAGCGCAAGCACCGCGCAGATACCCGCAAGCCAGCCGCCGATGTTCTTGAAGCGTATTGCAATGTAGATTATCAGTACGATAAAGGACAGCAGCACCGCCACAAGACATTTCAGGAAGAATTCCTTACCGGAGGACGGGGAAACATCGGAGGATTCCACAAGTTCAACGGCATTTGCGGAATATTTTTCCGTAAGTGTGTTTGTCAGTTCAAACTGCTTGTCGGAAGTCAGTCCCTCGTTGGAAATAAGCGAAAGCTGAATGTTGTTCCTGCCCGTGGAGAAATCTTCTCCCACCGTGGAAGTAACGCCTATTCCGCCCAGAGCGTCGGTGGCGTCCTTTTCAAACTGCGACTGGTCTATTTCGCCGTCATAAATGTAGGTCAGGATAGTACCGCCTTTGAACTGTATATCCAGATTTGCCCCGAAAACGAACGTGGACAGTATTGAAATCAGTATCATTGCAATGGAAATGCCGAAGAACAGCTTTTTCTTTCCAACGAAATCGAAATTGAACTTACTGTTCATTTACAGCACCTCCTCCGTAAAGCTTGGGGTTTCTGAACACTTTGAACTTGGAGAGGGAAGCCAGCATCAGTCTGGAGCAGAACACTCCGAAGAACAGGTTCAGAGCAACGCCTGTCAGCAGCGTGAAACCGAATGAATAGATAGTTCCCGCCGTGGACGGTCCGAACATAAAGAATACAAAGTGCAGAGCCTTTGAGAATATGCTGTCAGGCGTTCCGAAAGCGCCCATAAGGATTATTGCAACGAGTATCATTGTAACGTTTCCGTCCAGAATAGCGGAGAACGCTCTCTTGAATCCCGACTCGATAGAACCGTTCAGTGTCTTGCCGTTTATGAGTTCCTCTTTAATTCTTTCGGAAGTGATAACGTTTGCGTCAACGCCCATGCCCACCGCAAGTATAATACCTGCGATACCGGGAATTGTCAGGATAGAGCCGTTCATAAATCCGAAATATCCCGAAATGAACGCCAGCGTTCCCGCAACCTGACCGATAAGCGCAATTACCGAAACTGCGCCGGGCAGGCGGTAAACGGCTATCATGAATACCGCAATAAATGCAAAGGCGATAAGTCCCGCGATTACCATGGCTTCAAGTGCGCCTGTTCCCAGACTCGGCGAAATGGTGGAGAAGCTCGCGGTAACAAGTTTGAAAGGCAGTGCGCCGGAATTTATCTTGTCGGCAAGTTCCTTTGCGCTGTCAGCGTCAAAGCTTCCCGAAATTGTGGCTTTTCCGTCGGTGATAACGGCAGAAACTCTCGGATAGGAGAAGCAGGTCTCGTCCATCCAGATGGAAATAACGCCGTTTTCCGCGTAAAGTCTTTCGGTAGCCTCCGCGAATTTCTTCGCGCCCTCGTCGGTAAGTTCAAGGCTTACGAGCCACTCCCGCGCGCCGGAATTATCCTGCGTGTAAGCGGCATATGCGGTCTGAACGTCCGAACCTACAAGGATAACGTTATCCTTTGTAACGCCGGTGTACATTCCCAGTTCGTCAACTTCGTAACCTTCACGGAAAGTCAGTTCGGCAGTCTCGCCCAGTTCCTTAACGGCGGCTTCCGGGTCGAAATTCGCTTCTCCCTCTTTCCAAGGGAATCTTACGATGATACGGTCATTGTTGTAGTCGATATAGCTTTCATAGTCGGTAATGCCGAGATTTACCATACGCTGAACTATGACCTGTTTTGCGGCGTCAAGCTGATTGTCCTCGGCGTCAATGCCCTCCGGCGGGGTGAATGTAACGTCAACGCCGCCCTTGATGTCGATACCGAAGCGGATATTGTTGACGCCCTTTAGATAAACTGTCTCCATATCGCCGTAATAGTAGGTTATTCCGAAAATAACCGACGCCGCAAAGACAAGTATCAATGCGCATACGACAAAAAAGACAGGTTTTTTGACCTTTCCCACGATTTAACCTCCTGTTATCGCCGCTTCAAGTCGGAAACGGCACAAATTATCAAATAATTATAGCATTTTTCGGAATAAAAGTCAATAGTTTTCCTGCATTATCAGCAAATTTTAACATTAATTTTTCAAAAGCCGTATTATTTCCATAGTTGATAAATTCCTGTTAGTATAATACATATCGTCTGAAACTTCCCGTATAATTTCTATAAAAGGCGGGAACTCCACTTTATCGTCCTTGTGGGAAAGTTCCGCTTCCATGAGAGCGTAACCCGACTCGGCGGTATTTTCAAAAACGTCGAACTCGAAAGTCAGCCCGCCGTATGGGATAAGGTATCTGCGCTTCTTAATAGTATAACCCACGGTTTTTGTTTTAAAGAATTCGTATTCCGACACGGTAAGAAACCGTTCGTTCTCGATACGGACGCGAGGGTCGCCCGTGGGGGCTTTTTCGGTGTAGATGAATTTATCGTCCAATTTCCGAATTCGTCCGCGGAAGCCGCTTTCCGGGGCAAGATAGTCCTGCTCGATAGTCTCAAAGGGGAAATCCCCGATATTCTCGGGAATTTTTACAAGCCATTTCCGTTCGATCTCAAGGCTTAAAATCTTCCCGCCGCGGTTTTTAATGCTTTCATCGCTGTAGAAAGGGTTTCCCGTCACATCGGCTATAACTTCATATCCTGCCGCTGTTTCCGCTTCAAGAACGGCAAGGGCGTTTTCCCTGTCGGCAAAGGAATAATTCCCCATACCCTCGGTAAACTTTACTATATATCTATTCATTTAATTCGCTCCTTTTAGATTAGAGTTAAGAGCCTTTTGTAGAGTTAAGAGTTAAGAGTTGAGAGTTAAGATACCCCACCCCCTTTCCCCCTCCCCAAGGAGGGGGAAAACTATTCCCGCCTACATAGGCGGGAAAATTTTTATAGATTTAACTTTACTTTATATCACGGCAGGCATTAATTTGAAAATCACAAAATAACGCCTGAATGGGTGCAGGCTCAGCCTGCTCTCAACTCTCAACTCTTAAATCTTAACTCTAACTTAGCGTTTGAGCAGGCGAAGCCTGCTCAAACGCTAAGTTCTGCGGTTTCGCCAAGGTCACTGCTGTTTGCGTCAAGCACAGGCTGAACACAGCCCGCGATGAATTCCTCAACCTGCTGTTCGCTCCGACCCGTGAAGCTTTCGGGTTTGAGAATTGCGTCCATTTCGTCAACATTGATCTTGAAATCGGGGTCGTTAAGTACACGTTCGATCAAATCGTTCTCCAGCCCTTTCTCTTTAACTTGCTTTCCCGCTTCCATGGCGTATGTGCGGAGTTTTTCGTGGAGAGCCTGACGGTCTCCGCCTTTCTTTACGGCGTCCATCATGATGTTTTCGGAAGCCATGAAAGGCAGTTCACGCATTACCCTCTGACGGATAACATTGGGATATACTACCAAGTCGGCGGTAACATTCAGCATTATGTTAAGGATAGCGTCCACCGCCAGAAAACCTTCCGCAACGGAAATTCTCTTGTTTGCGGAATCGTCCAGCGTTCTCTCGAACCACTGCGTTCCCGCCGTGAATGCGGGATTCAGGGAATCTATCATAACATACCTTGCCAAAGCCGTTATTCGTTCGCACCGCATAGGATTCCTCTTATACGGCATGGCGGAAGAACCTATCTGGTTCTTTTCAAAGGGTTCTTCCATTTCTTTGAAATTCTGCAAAATGCGCATATCATTGGCGAATTTCATGGCAGACTGGGCAATTCCGCTGAGAGTTGCAACGATCTGCGAATCCGCCTTGCGGGAGTATGTCTGTCCCGAAACGGGGACTACCGCATCAAAGCCCATTTCCTCGGCGATAAGCTTTTCCAGTTCTTTTACCTTGTGGGTGTCTCCCTCGAAAAGTTCCATGAACGAAGCCTGCGTACCCGTAGTTCCCTTTGAACCGAGAAGTTTCAGTGTGGAAATACGGTAGTCTATCTCGTCCAAGTCCATAAGAAGCTCATTTATCCAGAGAGTGGCGCGTTTCCCCACGGTGGTAAGCTGGGCGGGCTGTAGGTGAGTATAAGCCAGACAGGGCATAGCCTTGTATTTCATGGCAAATCCCGACAGGTTGGAAATAACGTTTACAAGCTTTCTCTTTACGATTTTAAGGGCGTCGCGCATGATTATAACGTCCGTGTTGTCGCCCACGTAGCAGGAAGTTGCGCCAAGGTGGATAATTCCCTTTGCCTTGGGGCAGGCGAGTCCGTAGGTATAAACGTGCGCCATTACATCGTGGCGGACGAGTTTTTCACGCTCGGCGGCTGTTTCGTAGTCAATGTCGGTGATATGCGCTTCCAGTTCGTCGACCTGTTCCTGCGTAACGGGCAGACCAAGTTTCATTTCCGCGCGGGCGAGGGCGACCCAGAGCCGCCTCCATGTGGTAAATTTCTTATCTGCGGAAAATACATACTGCATTTCCTTGCTTGCGTATCTTGTACAGAACGGTGATTCATAGCTGTTGTGGTCCATGTTAAAGATTCCTTTCAAATTATTGTTCTGAAATAAATTATAACATATTTTATTTTTAATTGCAATACGCAGAGGGCAATTTTCCTACGGTATTTCAGTGAGTTAAAATTTATTTAATAATTTATTGCTTTTAAATGACATAAGCACAAATTTACTATTATAGAAAAAATTTTATTATTTATTCGATGAACGAGGGGAAGCACCAAAAAGGGAAGGGGGAAACCATAAACTTGATAGGGACGCGGTGGATTTCCCCCTTCCCTTTTAGGTTCTCCCCCTCGTTGCTCCCTCTCTCCTTAAACCTATCCCCTTTCGCCCAAGCTCGTATGGGTTTACATATAACCAAAGTATCATAAATTTTATGACTTGCTTTACAAACTCTGCATAATTTCTTTGAACTTTCATTTATAGAATGGACTATTTAAATTTTGTTCGCAACGCGCGTAAGACTTTGTAAAGTCCGCTAAACGTCTAAATTTTGACAGACTTAACAAAGTCATACATTGAACTCAAAGTGTAAGCGCACTTTACAAACTCAATTGTGATGGTTCAACTTTAAATTTTAGAATGGACTATTAAAGCGTTGCTTGAATAAATTCGCAAGGACGTGTAAAGTTCAGCAAAAATTATATGACAGTTTCTTTAAGTTAAGCCCTTTCCAGCTTGGGCGAAAGGGAATAGGGTTAAGGACAAGGGGAGCGCGAGGGGAAAGACCTTAAGGGGATAGGGGAAAACCGCCGCGTCCATATCAAGCTTCCGGTTTGCCCCTTCCCCTTTTGGTCTTTCCCCTCGCATATCAAATAACCAATAAGTTATTACTATTATAGCAAATTTCACGCTTTTACCATTATAAAAGCAATAAATTTTTAAATGATTTTTAGCGCATTGAATCCCCTTGGGCAATTTTCCGCCGTTTATTAATAAAACTTTTTCATAATGGTAAGCTGTTGGAAATCCTTTTAATATTGTATTTTACACTTTTTTGTGTTATAATATTTCTGAGTTATTGAAATTTTATAACGGCGTGAAATATTTCTAACAAATATTACAAACCGTATATGTTGAAAGGTAGATTTCCTGTGAAGCTTGCAAGATTTTTTACAATAATAATTACTATACTATTTGTAATAAATATATTTGCTTTAAACTCAAAGGCATATGTCGTTACTGTTTACAACGAGCGGAACGGTCTGCCTACGGGGGAAGCGAACGATATTATCCAGACTTCCGAGGGGTACATATGGATAGGAAGTTACGGCGGGCTTATACGCTATAACGGAAGTGATTTCCGCAATTTCAGCCTTGAGGGAATACTTCCCTCCTCTTCCGTCCGTGCGCTTTTCGAGGACAGCAAGGGGCGGCTATGGATAGGCACTAACGACGCGGGCGTTTTCTATATGGAAAACGGCGTTATAAGCAGCATAGCTTCACCCGATGACGGAAGTTTCCACTGCGTCCGCGATTTTGCCGAAAGCGCCGACGGAACGGTTTACGCCGCGTCAAATTCGGGAATTGCGGAGATTCGCGGAGATGAACTTGTTCCTTTCACGGGCGAGCATATGAACGGCGAAACGGTCTATTCCGTAGCCGTTGACAATTACGGACGGGTCTGGGGCGCGCTCAATTCGGGAATTCTTATTGCCGCCGAAAACGGCGCCGTCAAGCGCGTTTTCACTTCTGACGAATTCATGGACAAGGACGAAATATACTGCGCAGCTTCCGACGCCGCAGGAAATATTTACCTTGGTTCTTCGGGGAACGTCATTCTGAAGCTGTCTTTTCCCTCGGAAAGCCTTGAACCTAACCACATAAGATCCGAAACCATACTTACAGGCGAAGTTTCCACGCATAACAGCATTTGTCCCGCTTCCGACGGACGGCTTATCGTCTGCGGAAACACAGGCTACTGCGTTATCTCCGAAAGCGGTGAAATTTCCGCCATTGACGCGGACGGCGCGGCTACCGCCGTAAACAACGGCTGTATTGATTACGAGGGAACCATATGGCTTGCTTCCACGAACCAAGGCATTATAAAATATACCAAAGCCTACTTTGATTCCCCGACAGCCGCTGCGGGAATTTCCCTGAACGCCGTTACAAAACAGGGAAATATCTACTACGCCGCCACCGACAGCGGAATACTTGCTTTTGACGAGAATTGGGAACCCGTTGAGAACGATTTTACCGAACTTTACAAAGGCGCGCGGGTACGAAGTCTTTTTACCGACAGCAAGGGAAACCTCTGGGCGGCTTCATATTCCTACACCGACTCGGCGGCTTGCTTTTCAGCTGACGGGGAAATCACCTCTTTCAGCGATGAGAACGGGCTTATAAATTCAAGCGCAAGGGCTGTTTACGAACTTTCGGACGGAAGTATCGCCATAGGAACGCAGGGCGGCGTAAGCATTATCCGTGACGGAAAGATAACCAGAAGCTTCGGCGCGGCGGACGGGCTTGACGTAAGTTCGGTGCTTTGCTTTTCGGAAACCGACAGCGGCGCGCTTCTTGTGGGAAGCGATGGCGGCGGCATTTATGAAATAAACGGCGATACCGTCACGAATCACGGATTTTCCGAGGGGCTTGCGGAGGGAGTCGTTCTCCGTATGCTGAAAGATTCTGACGGCGGCGGATATTTCATAAGCGCGGGCAGCAGTCTTTACTATTGGAAAGACTCGCAGTTCACGAAAATAAATATCCGCAAAGGCGCGGGAAGTATCTTTGACCTTTACGACAGGGACGGCTTCCTTTGGGTGCTTCAGAATAACGGCATACTTGCCTTTGACAAGCAGAAAATTCTGAACGGCGAGGACGTTCTGCCCCGCGAATACAGCTTTGAACACGGGCTGACGGGTTCAATAAACGCAAACACATGGCATTATATGTCCGAGGACGGAAAACTGTATATTTCCACCCGAAACGGCATAAGCATCTTCGGTTTTGAAGCCGTGGACAACATTCTGCCAAAAGGCATTATCGGCAGCGTTACCGTTGACGGCGAACAGACCGACCGCCCTTACGAAATTAACCTTGACAGGAACGCGGGACGTGTGACAATAGATTTCGCCGCGCTTTCCTATACGGGAACAGCAAATATCGGAATTTCCTACATTCTTAACGGCTTTGACAAGGAAGAGACGGTAATTATCGGGGAACAGAGCGGAAACGTCAGCTACACAAATCTTCCCGGCGGCGAATATACTTTCAGGCTGAAAATTTTCGACAGCGAGAACAGGGATAATTTCAACGAATACTCCGTTCCCGTTGTCAAGGAAATGAAGCTTTACGAGCGGAAATTTTTCCTGCCGCTGGTAATATTCCTTGCGGTGCTTGTCAGTGTGGGAACGGTAATTCTTATTTCGTGGATAAAAATCAGCGGAATACGCAAGCGTCAGAAAGAATACCGCAGCATTATCGAACAGTCCTTGCAGACATTTGCACGGACAATTGACGCAAAGGACAGATACACCAACGGTCATTCCCTGCGGGTGGCGAAATATTCCGCCGAACTTGCCCGAAGAATGGGCAAGTCCGAAGCCGAGCAGGAAAACATCTATTACATCGCGCTTCTGCACGACATAGGAAAGATAGGCATTCCCGACAGTATACTCAACAAGCCGGGGAAGCTTACCGACGAGGAGCGGGAAGTTATCCGCCGTCACCCTCTTATCGGCGGCGAGATACTGAAAAACTTTTCCGCACTTGAGGGAATTGCCGACGGCGCGAAATATCATCACGAGCGCTATGACGGAACGGGTTACTGCGAACACCTTTCGGGAACGGATATTCCCGAAGTTGCCCGTATAATCGGCGTTGCCGACACTTACGACGCCATGAGCAGCAACCGCGTTTACATAAAAGCCTATTCCGAGGACGCAATTGTAAAAGAACTTAAAGAATGCAGCGGCACGCAGCTTGACCCGCAGGTCGTTCCCTATATGCTGGAAATGATAAAGGACGGCTTCGCGCCCATAGCCCCCGACATTTTCCCCGACGATACGGTGAAATAAAAATGACCGTGCGAATTTTCCCTAAAGGATCTTCGCACGGTCTTTCAATTTTTCACAAAAACATTTCTCAGAATTTATAAAATTTGTAGAAAAATGAGAATTTTTACAAAGTCATAAAATTATCTTTTATTAATCCCCGAATGTGCTATAATTAAGTTGTAAGGAAAAATTTTGCGGTTAAAAATCGGGGAAGTTCCCCGAAATAAGGAGAAGTTTATGAGCGGCACCGATCTTATACTTATAGCTATTCAGGCTCTGGGCGGAATTGCCCTGTTCATCTACGGAATGACTATGCTGGGACGCGGACTTGAAAAGATCTCGGGCGGGAAAATGGAAAAAATTCTCTCGGGACTTACCAGCAATATTTTTAAAAGCGTATTCCTCGGCGCGGTGGTGACAGCCGCCGTTCAGAGTTCGGGCGCAACGACGGTAATTATCGTCGGAATGGTAAATGCGGGAATTCTGAAACTTTCCTCGGCGATAGGCGTTATCATGGGCGCAAACATAGGTACTACAATTACAGGACAGATACTTCGGCTTGCAGGTCTGGAAAACAGCGCGGACACGAGCATCATTCTGCAGCTGCTGAATCCCCGATACCTTGCGCCGATAATTTCGGTAATAGGTCTTGTAATTTTCATGCTTTCCAAAAATGACGTAAAGAAAAGCCTCGGCGAGACTCTCGTGGGGCTGGGGATACTTTTCACGGGAATGCTTTCAATGACCGACTCGGTAGAACCGCTTTCGGAACTTTCTGCGTTCAGAGAACTGTTTGAAACCCTTTCAAACCCCATACTTGGCGTTATTGCGGGCGCGGTGGTAACGGCGCTGCTGCAAAGTTCCTCCGCTGCGGTGGGTATTTTGCAGGCAATTTCCCAGAGCGGCACTCTGAAAGCTTCCTCGGCGTTCCCGATAATAATGGGGCAGAACATAGGCACCTGCATTACTTCAATAATTTCCGCCGCGGGCGCGTCCAAGAACGCCAAGCGAGCGGCGGTGGTACACCTTTACTTCAACGTTATCGGAACGGTGATATTCCTTATAGCGGTCTATTCCATAAAAGCCGCCGTGGGTTTCCCTTTCTGGGAAAAGTCCATCGACATGGGCGGAATAGCCAATTTCCACACATTTTTCAATATAGCGGTAACGATACTGTTCCTGCCCTTTACGGGGCTGCTTGAAAAACTTGCCTGCCTGACTATCCGCGACACTGCCGAAGAAGCGGACGACGATTCAGGAAGCACGGAAGTATCTTTCAGCGCGCTGGACGACCGTTTCCTGAAATCCCCCGCTCTTGCAATACAGCAGTCCCAGAACGCGGTAGTTGCCATGGGAAATCTTGCACTGAAAAATTTCACCAAAATGCGGAAACTTTTCAACAGTGAGGATTTTAACGAAAAGACGGTTGAAAAGCTGAAAGACAACGAGGAATCCATTGACCGTCTGGAGGACAGGCTCAACGTTTACCTTGTAAAGCTGACGGAGTGCGAACTTACCGACTACGAGAACCGCCGCGTTACCGAACTTCTCCACCTTACCTCGGAATTTGAGCGAATAGGCGACTACGCCATGAACCTTATTGAAAACGCCGAAAAGCTCCACGATCTGGACGTGGTGTTCTCCGACGGCGCACTTCACGAATTAGGGGTGATTTCCGACGCTGTTCAGGAAATAATCGGCATGGCTGTTGAAACCGTAAAGAACAACGATATTGCCCTTGCCATGCGTATCGAGCCTCTGGAAGAAACCGTTGACTTCCTGAACGAAACTCTCAAAAGCCGTCACATAGAGCGGCTCAAAAACGGCGAGTGCGTTGTTGAAAGCGGCGTAAACTTCCTTGACCTGCTTATCAATCTTGAAAGAATATCCGACCACTGTTCAAACATAGCGGTATATGTTATGGGCGCGCAGAAGAACAAGACCGTTCTCAACCGCCACGAATACATTCAGGCTCGTCACGAGGGCAGCGACGAGGAATACCTGAACCTTACGGAACAGTACATGGCGAAATACGTTTTATAAAAGCAAAACCGAGCGGAAAATACCGTTCGGTTTTTTTGTTTAATGCAGTTTCCGTTTGTTTTTGGTCCTGTACATATTTTCGTCCGCAAGTTTCAGAACCTGTTCAAGGTTGAAATCTTCGCCGAACACCGTGCTGTAGACTCCGCAGCTTGCGCTTACCGAATATCCAAGTTCCGAGCAGGAATTGAATTTTTCAAGGTAATTATCTATCTTTCCGATAATATCATCGGCGGAAACATCTCCGAAAACAAGGGCAAGCATTTCGTCGCCGCCGAATCTTACGCAGAGTGAATTTTCGGGGCAGGAACTTTTAAGGGCTTCTGCAGTTGTACGTATTGCAATATCCCCCGCGTCATGCCCGAAATTGTCGTTTATGTATTTCAGACCGTCAAGGTCGGCGGAAATTACCGACACGGGTTTCCCTGAAAACTCCCTGTCGGCTTTCAGCTTTTCAAACGCCGAGTAGAAACCGTTGCGGTTATAAAGCCTTGTAAGGGAATCGTTCTTGTACATTTCCTCCACCTTGTCGTTGAGATATTTCTGGTGCTGTCTTATTATATATCCGCCCAGACCTATTCCCAGAACGGTGGAGATCTGGAACGTCTTGGCGTAGTCGTTCATATTGCAGGTGTCGTAGGAGAAGCATATATAGCCTATGGATCTGTCCATATAGGTAACGGCTGTAAATATCAGCGGTTTCTTCCTGCCGATAAGCATTTCAAGGTTGGGGGCAAGTTTTGAGCGGTGCATGGGGGTAAGTTCGTAACTGTCCGAATAGTAGTCATAAAAAAGGATCATATCTTCCTCAAAAACTTTGGGCTGATCGATATTTTCCGAGGAGAAATAGTCTATCATTCTGTTAAGGCAGCTTTTGTTTACAATGCAGCACATATCGCTTAACAGATATGTGTGCATACAGGCGGCGGCTTTTTCGGGAGAATCGCTCATCTGCATAAGCTCGGCGACATTGAACATCAGCCGCATATCGTCCTGATAGCGGTACAAGCCCGCGTTCATTCTGCTGAAAACGTCGGCGGGCATTTCCGAATCGGGGCAGCCGCAGGAATTATTAAGAACGGGTTTGGGTTCTACGGCAATATTGCCGCGGGTGATATTTTTCAGGAAAATATCCGAAAGCGCGCTGAAAACGGCTTTTGCCATAATATCGCTGCCGCAGCGGACGGAACTTATTCTGGGGTTTGAAAAGTAAATTTCGTCCAGACCGTCAAAGCCCGTGACAATAACGTCGTCGGGAACTTTCACGCCAAGTTCGGCAAGGGTATTGCACACGCTTATTGCCATTATATCGTTTGCGCAAATTATCGCTTCGGGGATATTGCCGCTTGAAACGAGGCGTTCCGCGGCTTCGGCGGCGGGTTTAGCCCAGAAATCGCCGTAACTTACCATACTTTCGTCAAAGGGAATACCATTTTCGGTAATGACTTGCCTGAAAATTTCTATTCGCTTGTCGGAGAACGGGTTATCTTTCAGACCTGCGATAAAGTGGGGGCGGCGGACGGAATGGTCCTCAATAACGTGGCGGACGATTTTTTCAAAGCCCTTTTCAAAATCAAAGTTTATACATACACCTTCGCCGTTTCCGTCAACATATATAACGGGAACGGAATGTTCCCCTGCGGCGGAGGCTATGCTGTCGGAAACCACGCGGCTCTTGATTTTTTCGTCCATAATTATGACAGCGTCCGTCACATTGAAGTCGATAAGGCTGTAAACGGAAGTTCCCGCGTTTATCTGGTCGTCCTCCCAGTACATATCGTTATTTATGCCGAAAATGAACAGCACGCAGTCCTTATTGACAAGCAGTTCATTAAGTGATCTTATAAATTCGTTCACCTGCGCGTCGTAGACTCTTGAAGTACAGAGCGCAATAAGTTTTTTTCCGTAAAGCATGGCACAAACCTACCTATAAACCGTATTTTTGGCGATAAAAGTAAATTATATTATAAATATACCATAAAATATAAAAACTGTCAAGCAGGCTCGGAGGAGCCCCCGCGGGCTTTTTCAGGCAAGGCTGAGCCTGCACCCTTTTTACAGAGTTGAGAGTTAAGAGTTAAGAGTTGAGATATTGACAGAAACCGTCAGCTCTCAACTCTCCACTCTTAACTCTCAACTCTAAAAAATTCCCCCGCCCATACGGACGAGGGGAATTTTTATGCGTTTTCGATGCTCATTATATCAGTTGATTATTCAACGATAGTAATTGTATAAGTCTGAGTATAGAT
>CANRFB010000024.1 GCA_947629785.1 uncultured Clostridia bacterium
TTCCTTATATCCGCTGGTCATGCTTTCAAACTCGTCATCGGAAGCTTTCCTGCGGGATTCAAGTTCCTTGATCTTCTGATTCTTTTCGTCCTCTTTTTTCTTTTCCAGCTTCTGGTCAAGCGCCGCTTTGGCATCGGAAATTATCTTAACTATTTCCTCGTTATTGTCAAAATTCGGCAAAATTATCCTTTTGCGGTCAACAACACTTTTAGTAGTATCATCGCACTGGATATAAATGGGGCTGTTGCGGTTGTTTGTGTTAATGTCGATCTTGGTAATTTCCTCAAGACCGCAGGTGAACCGCATATAGTCGGGACCGTTCTCTTTCGTGCCTTTTTGTTCCCATAAATATGCCACACCGAAAATATGGGTAGGCGTAATGGTTATATTTACATCTTGTGGCTTGGAAAGCACAGATTCCTTATAAACGGAAGTAAAAACACCAAGTTTTTTTTCCGAACCAAGATTTGCCTGTCCATTGTCCATTAACAAACACCGCTTTCTTTTTTTAAATAGCTGTTACCGTGTAAAAAACCGGCATTTTGCACATAGTTTAACAGCATATAATGTTATCTTATACTATTATAGCACAAATTTTAAAAACAGTCAAACATTATTAATAGAAATTAGTGCAAAATTTTAAGAAGATTTTTTTGATGATATGCACAAGAAAATTACAAACGGCGGAAAGTTTACTGAATTTCCGCCGCAAATTTTGGGTTTTACTGCATTTTTTCCACTGCCTCGACAGCGTAGTCAAGGAAATCGCCCGTAAAGTCCTCTATAAGTCCCATATCGCAGTTATGCGTAATATCCGGAGAAATGGGTATTCTTCCCAGAAGCGGGATATGATTTTCCTCACAGACGGAATCAATATGGCTGTTTCCGTAAAGGAATATCTGCTTTCCGCAGTCGGGACATTCCACATAGCTCATATTCTCCACAACGCCGACTATGGGAATATTCATCATGTTTGCCATAGCAACGGCTTTGTTGACTATCATTGAAACCAGATCCTGCGGAGAGGAAACTATTACCACGCCGTCAAGAGGAATGGACTGGAAAACAGTCAGCGGCACGTCTCCCGTTCCCGGAGGCATATCCACGAACATATAATCAATATCGCCCCACACAACGTCCGTCCAGAACTGTTTTACAACGCCCGCGATGACCGGACCTCTCCAGATGACCGGATCGGAGGGATTTTCCAGAAGAAGATTTACCGACATAACCTTTATACCGTTGCGTGTGCCCGCGGGAATGATGCCCTCGGGACTTCCCATGGCGCGTCCGCCGACTCCGAACATCTTTGGAATGGACGGACCTGTAATATCCGCGTCCATAATGGCTGTTTTATAACCTTTTCTCGAAAACAGTGTGGCTAACATTCCGGTAACAAGGGATTTACCCACGCCGCCCTTGCCGCTGATAACGCCTATTACTTTCTTAACACTGCTGTGGGCGTTAAGGGGTTCGATAAAACTCTGAGGATCGGTACGCTCTCCGCAGTTCTCGCCGCAGGTGGAGCAATCATGTGTACATTCGCTCATTTAAACATATCCTTTCATAGAGGCAAAACAGCGCAAATACCGCCTTGCAGCTTTGCCTGATACTTCAATTACATATTATACCCTGTTTCTTCCGAAAAGTCAAGGCAAGATGTTCACGTTAAACACGCAAAACGAGTTTATCCGCCCCCGTTTCCGTTCAGAATTTGCATTTTGTATAAAATCGCCAAAAATCCAAAAAGTATTTTGTCACAGCTTGGTTAAAATATTTTAAAAGCCCTTGACAAAATTTACTTTTTATTGTAAAATTATAAATAGTATATTATAAATTTTGGCGGTGGTTTTTTTTATGACTAAAGTCTCCATATCAAAGTTGGGCGTTACAATAGTACTTATGGTCGACACTCTGCTTATATTAGTAGCGGCGGCTATAACTGTCGGGTTTGTTTCACTTTTCACAAACGCCGAGACAGAGACCCTTGAGGAAGCTACTCAGGTTGCGACCAACGTACTGCAATACTCCATAAACTCAAAAGCTGACGAAACATCGGTTCTTGCACAACTCCTCGCTGACGATTCAAGCTTCACGCAAGCCATAATCGACGGTGACAGTGCCAAGATCGAAACCGTCTGGAACGGTCTGAACAAATCCGGCGGAATATTCGGTATTTTCGCCGATAAGGACGGAATTATCAGATATAAGAGCGATAACTGCGCTATATCTTCTTCCGGACTGTTTGACGCGGTAAGCACTGCAAAAAGCGGTATGTTCACCGACAGCGAAGCCTACCTTTTCTACCGCAGTTCCGTAAAGTTTGACGGCGGTATGATAACCATAGGATATTCCTACAGCGACTATGCAATGGTGGACGAAGTTTACGAACAAACAAACGCCCACGCGACTATTTTCTACGATAACCTGCGTATTTCCACCACGCTTATCGGCGAGGACGGCGAACGCGCCGTCGGAACTACCATGCTTGGCGAAATTTACGACAAGGTAATCACAAACGGCGAAGTTTACATGACCGAAACCCAACTTTTCGGCGACGACTACATGGCTTGCTACACTCCTATATACGACGCCAACGGCATGGTAAAAGGCGCGCTCTTCACAGGTTCGCCCATGAAAACCATGATAGACAACCGCAACAAGGCGATTTCCGTAGGTCTGGTAATTGCCATAGTAATGGTAATTATTTCGATAATCACGCTGATACTGTTTGTGTCAAAGATAATTTCCGATCCTATCAAGAAAGTCAAGGCTATGGCTGAAAGAATGGAACGCGGAAACCTTCGTCAGGAAAATATCGGCAAGCTTGGCAATAACGAGATCGGCGATCTGGCGGAATCCATTTCCACGGCTATTTCCATTATCGACAGGTATGTGGGAGATATTTCCGCAATGATGAGTGAAATGGCAGACGGAAACTTCGGCTATGAATCGGAAGTTACATACACAGGCGATTTCGTAAGTATCGGCGAATCCGCCCATGCGCTCCGTGAACGCATGAAAGACGTTATCGAGAGCATTAATGTTTCCGCAGATGAAGTTTACAGCGGTTCGGAACAGATTGCAAACGGCGCTTCCGTTCTTGCGGACGGAACCACACGTCAGGCGGCGGCTTCACAGCAGCTTTCCATCTCGCTGGACGATATTTCACAGAATATCAGCCTTAACGCCGATAACGCCGAAAAGGCGCAGAAACTTTCCAACAGCTCCATAGAAATGGTAAACAAGCAAAACGAAGAGATCGTCAATATGCTTGAAGCCATGAAGAATATCGAAAGCAGCGCTTCCGAAATCAGCAAGATCATCAAGGCAATTGAAGATATTGCGTTCCAGACAAATATTCTTGCCCTTAACGCCGCGGTAGAAGCCGCAAGGGCTGGAACGGCAGGAAAGGGCTTTGCAGTCGTTGCCGATGAAGTCCGCAACCTTGCGAACAAGTCCGCAGAAGCCGCGAAGAACACCTCCGTTCTTATCGGAAGCTGTATCGACGCCGTTAATAACGGTTCCGAGATCGCCAACAAGACCGCCGCTGCCATGAAGCGTGTAATTGAGATCACCAACGAGACCAACGAACTTATCGAGGGAATCACCCGCCAGACGCTCCAACAGGAAGAATCTGTTCAGCAGGTCAAAGAGGGCATCGACCAGATCGCCGATGTTATCACTCAGAACAGTGCTACCGCCGAGGAAAGCGCTGCAAGCTGCGAGGAACTGAACGCACAGGCTCTGACGCTGAGAGACAAGATCTCCATATTCCATACATAATAAAAAGGGCGGCGCAATGCCGTCCTTTTTATTGCATAGAACAGGCGGGAACGTTCCCGCCTCTTTGTCAAAAAGTCAGCCGAATGGCCGGCTTTTTATCAGAAAATTTGCATTTTTTCAATAATTTACCCCCTGATTTGATCTGAATCAGGGGCTTTTGGACAGACTGACCCGTTCCGGAACTGACCGGAACGGGTTATCTTATTCATCAATTTTATTTATCTGTTCCTGAATTTCGCTCATGTTGGGATAGCCCAAAGACTGGGCTTTGCTGAATGCCGTGTCGGATTTTTCAGGTTCAAGCGCCATTGCGTAAGCTATCGCAAGATACGCATACACATCGGGAACGTCTTTGCTTACCGCCTCCGCTTTTTCAAGGTAGGTTATGGCGGAAATAGGCTTTCCCAGTTCTATGTAAAGCGCGCCGAGGCTTACATATAATTGCAGGGACGCGCCGTTTTCAGGGTCATAATTGAGGGCGACTTCGTAACAGGTCATTGCCTTTTCATTGTCTCCCGACTGTCTGTAAACGACTCCCAAATTTACCCAGCCGTCAAAATATTCCGGATCTTCTTCAAGGCTTTTTGTCTGGTATTCAATGCTTTTGTCGTAATCGTCAAGCTGAAAATAGCAATTGCCTATGCAGGAATAGAGTTCCGCTTTGTTGAAGCTTTTCAGCCCGCTTTTCTCGGCGTTAAGAAATGTTGCCAGCGCGCCCGAGAAATTCCCCTCGGAATACTGTTCTTTGCCCTCTTTTGCCAGTTTGTCGCCGCTGCTGCCGCAGGAAACTAGCGAGACTGCAAAAACGGCTGTAAGAACGGCTGCTATGAACTTTTTGAAAATCACAGGCATCATTCCTTTCCGTGTCCATGTAATTATTTTACTTTATATGCGTCCGAATGTCAAGAAGAAAAGCCATAATTTGTTGAAAACGACTGTAATTTTTGTAAGGAATTACGCCTTTTTCCGTCTGTCAGGCTTTGCGGGCATTGGCAAGCATAAGTTTTATGCGGTTTTCCTGATTGACGCGGGTCGCGCCGGGGTCGTAATCCACCGCAACGATATTCGCCTGCGGGAACGCTTCTTTTATCACCCGGGACATTCCCTTGGCGACAATGTGGTTCGGCAGGCAGCCGAAAGGCTGTGTGCAGATGATATTTTCCACTCCGCCGTGGGCAAGGGCAGCCATTTCGGCAGGGATAAGCCAGCCCTCTCCCATTTTCACGCCTTGGTGCATATATTTGTCCGCATAATGCCGCAAGTCCTCAAAATCGTGGGGCGGGTCGAACTCGCCGTGTTCTTTCACAATGGTGATAAGCTGCTTCTGCATATGGTAAATCAGCTTGTAGGCTATCCCGAAAATTTTCGTTGTGCCGTTGCTGAAATTGTATATTTTCCCGTCGTTTACCGTGTTCACCGCGCAGTACAGGCAGAAATCCAGAAACGCGGGAACTACCGGTTCGCAGCCCTCTGATATGAGAAAATCTTCCAGATGATTGTTTGCCAGCGGGGAATATTTTACATAAATTTCCCCGACGATCCCTACGCGGATTTTCTTTTCCTTGGAACGTTCAACAGCGGAGAAATCCGCCAGAATTTCCTGATAAATCTTCTTTGTCCGTCTGTAGCCGCCTTTTGAGAACATCTCCGCGATTTTCTTCTGCCACTTTTCCAGAACGGCTTTGCTGTCGCCCTTGTGAATTTCATACGCCCGACAGGTGTTGTAAAGGCTCATCAAAAGGTCTCCGTAAAGCACGGCGTAAAGCATTTGCAGGAACATTCCCGCGGTTATGCTGAAGCCGCTGTCCTTTTCCAGACCGCTGAAATTAAGCGACAGCACCGGTATCTGCGGAAATTCTTCGTCCAGAGCTTTCCGAAGCAGATGTATATAGTTTGAAGCACGGCAGCCGCCGCCCGTCTGCGAAATAAGCAGCGCGGTCTTGTCCGGATCGTACTTCCCGCTTTTCAGCGCGTCAATGAATTGTCCGATAACGAGCAAAGCAGGGTAGCAGGTGTCGTTGTGAACGTGCTTCAATCCCTCGTCCACAACATTCCGTGTGGAAGTGGTAAGAAGTTCCATTTTATAGCCGTTATTCCGGAAAATTTCCATTATCAGTCCGAAATGTATCGGCAGCATATCCGGAATGAGTATGGTGTGGGTATGTTTCATTTCCGGCGTAAAAACAGCATTTGACAATATGATTACTGTCCTTTCGTAAAAATTATTTTCCCATGGCGGCAACAAGGCTGCGGAGACGTATCTTAGCCGCGCCGAGGTTGTTTATCTCGTCTATTTTCAGCTGTGTGTAAAGCTTTCCGCCGCTTTCGAGGATAGAACGCACTTCGTCTGTGGTAATGGCGTCAATTCCGCAGCCGAAAGACACAAGCTGAACAAGCTGCATATCGGGCTGTGTGGTAACATACTTAGCCGCGCGGTACAGCCGCGAATGGTATGTCCACTGGTTCAGAACGTGAAGAGTGGGCGTTTCCGCAAGATGGGCAACGCTGTCCTCGGTAATTACCGCAAGTCCCAGTCCGGTAATGAGTTTCTGTATGCCGTGGTTGATTTCGGGGTCGATGTGGTACGGACGTCCCGAAAGCACGATTATAGGCATTTTCTGCTCGCGGGCTTTTCTGATTATCTCCTCGCCCTTTTGGATAACGTCCCTGCGGTAGCTTTCAAGGGCGTCCATGGACTTTTTCCAGACTTCCTTTGCCTGTTTCTTGGTAACGCCGTACTTTTCCAGAGCCTTGCTCATGGCTTCCGCAAAATGCTTTTCAAGGTTTATGTCGATATACGGGTGAATGAAATTCTCATCATTAAGAACGGGAACATTGGCTTTCAGAAGTTCGGGATAATACGCAACAACGGGGCAGTTGTAATGGTTATCGCTGCCGCCCTCGTCAACGTTGTAGCTTTCGCAGGGATAGAATATGAAGTCCGCGCCCCGCTCGAAAAGGCTTAAAATATGTCCGTGGGCAAGCTTCGCGGGATAGCATACCGTGTCCGAGGGAATGGTGTGCTGTCCTTTGTAATATGTGCCGCGGGTGCTTTCCTCGCTGATAACGACTTCAAATCCCAGTTCCGTAAATGCTTTGTGCCAGAACGGCAGCTGCTCGTAAAATCCCAGACAGAGGGGAAGCCCCACTTTTGCCTTGGGTGCGGAGGGCTTTTCATTAACAACGCTTAAAAGCCTGTCATATTTGTATTCGTAAAGGCATAGCCGTTCCCTGTTGGTCTGAAGTCCCGCGCCACGCTCGCAGCGGTTTCCGCTGACAAATTTGTGACCGTCTCCGAAATTGATTATCGTAAGACTGCAATGCGCCGTACAGCCGTTGCAGCTTGCCTGTCTGGAAACATATGTAAATTTTGCAAGCTGTTCTTCGGTGATAAGCGTGGAATTCTCCGTTCTGTGTTCCATGGCGTAAAGTGCACAGCCAAACGCTCCCATAAGTCCTGCGATGGCAGGGCGGATAACATTTCTGCCAAGTTCCATTTCAAAGGAACGAAGCACCGCGTCATTAAGGAACGTTCCGCCTTGGACGACAATGTGTTTCCCAAGCTCGTCCGCGGATTTCGCACGGATTACCTTGTAAATGGCGTTCTTGATTATAGAAGCTGACAGTCCCGCGGAAATATCTTCCACGGACGCGCCGTCTTTCTGCGCCTGTTTTACCGAACTGTTCATGAAAACTGTGCAGCGTGAACCGAGGTCAACGGGTTTTTCTGCAAAAAGTCCAAGCTGGGAAAATTCCGAAATATCATATCCCAATGCAAGGGCAAAAGTCTGGATAAACGAGCCGCAGCCCGAGGAACAGGCTTCATTCAGCATAATGCTGTCGATAGCCTTGTTTTTTATCTTAAAGCACTTGATGTCCTGACCGCCTATGTCGATAATGAAATCCACATCGGGTTCAAAGAAACTTGCGGCTTTGTAGTGAGCGACAGTTTCGACAATGCCGTGGTCAATGCCAAGCCCCGCTTTTATCAGGTCCTCGCCGTAACCCGTTACCGCGGAGGAAACTATCTTTATTCTGTCACCCGCGAGAGTGTATATCTCTTTCAGCTTTTCGGAAATTATGTCAAGGGGTCTGCCCATGCTTGAGCAGTAGTGCTGATACAGAAGTTCGCCTTTCGGGGTTATGAGAACAAGTTTTGTTGTGGTAGAACCCGCGTCGATCCCCAGATAGGCTTCGCCGCTATACTTGGAAATATCCGCATATTTCAGGTCACATTCCTTGTGGCGTTCCACGAACTTGTTATATTCTTCCTTGGAAGTAAACAGGGGCTTTCCCGTGACAATATCGTCTTTCATCTTTGCATTTTTCAGACGTTCGGTAATTTCGTCAATTTTCATGGGTTCACTGTTGTCCTTTGCGTAAAGGGCGCAGCCGAACGCCATAAAGCATGGCGCATTTTCGGGGAAAATTGCATTTTCTTCCGAAAGTTTCAGGGTATTCACGAAAGCTTTCCGCAAGCCTTTCTGGAAAGACAGCGGTCCGCCGAGGAAAAGGACTTTTCCCTCAACGGTGCGTCCCTGAGCAAGTCCCGAAACGGTCTGGTCAACGACAGCCTGAAAGATGGAAGCGGCAATATCCTCACGTTTTGCGCCCTGATTGAGCAGCGGCTGAATGTCGGATTTCGCAAAAACGCCGCAGCGGGAAGCGATTGGATAGACTTTTTCCGCATTTAAAGCAAGCCTGTCAAGCTCGTCCGTAGTAATTCCCAGAAGCGTAGCCATCTGGTCTATGAATGCGCCCGTTCCGCCTGCGCAGGAACCGTTCATACGCTGTTCCACGCCGCCTGTCAGGAAAATTATCTTTGCGTCCTCGCCGCCCAGTTCAATAACAACGTCCGCATCGGGGTAGCTGTGATTTACGGCAATAAACGCGCCGAAAACTTCCTGAACAAAGGGGAGTCCCGCGGCATTTGCAAGTCCCAGCCCCGCTGAACCCGTAATACTCAGGCGGAATTCACAGTCGGAAAATTTCTGCGCAATATCCGAAAGCTGTTCCGCAACGGTTTCGCGGACTTTTGAGAAATGCCGCTGATAGCAGGAATGTATTATATTGCAGTCCTCATCAAGTATGACCGTCTTTACCGTTGTTGAACCAACGTCAATACCAAGTGAATATACTTTACTCATTTTTACATACCCTTTACCTTAA
The DNA here is from genome assembly GCA_947629785.1 of uncultured Clostridia bacterium. Classification (GTDB taxonomy): domain Bacteria; phylum Bacillota; class Clostridia; order Oscillospirales; family Ruminococcaceae; genus RGIG8773. The sequence continues at coordinate 8,956 of CANRFB010000024.1, forward strand.
TTTTAGAGTTGAGAGTTAAGAGCAGGCTGAGCCTGCACGCTTTCAGGCAAATTTTAGTGATTTTCAGCCTAACGTATACCGTGCATCAAGAAAAGTTTGATCTGCAAAAAGTTGAGACCTATGATATAACCGTCCCTGCAATATCTCAACTCTTAACTCTCCACTCTCAACTCTCTTGAAGCTTTTAACTTTCAACTCTCAACGAAATATCAAACGCCTTTACCGAGTGTGTCAGTGCACCGACGGAAATAATATCCACGCCCGTTCTTGCCACGTCCGCGGCAGTTTCAAGAGTGATGTTTCCCGAAGCTTCTATGGGCGGGCGGAATTTTCCCGCAGTTGTTTCATCAACTATCTTGACGCATTCGGTCATTTCCGGAACGGTCATGTTATCGAGCATGATAACGTCCGCACCGCAGGCAAGGGCTTCCCTGAGTTCGTCCTTGCTGCGGACTTCGACTTCTATTTTTACCATGTGCCCTATCTTTTTGCGGAGCGCGGCAACGGCGTTGGCAAGGCTTCCGTATGCGTCTATGTGGTTGTCCTTTAACATCGCCCCGTCCGAAAGATTGAAGCGGTGGTTCTTTCCACCGCCGACGGTAACGGCATATTTCTCCAGAGCGCGAAGCCCGGGAAGCGTTTTCCGCGTTTCCGCAACGGAACAGTTCGTTCCCTCACAGCATTTTACATATTTTGCCGTTTCTGTGGCAATTCCCGACATATGCTGGAGAATGTTCAGGGCGGTCCTTTCGCCTTTGAGAATGGACTTTGTCTTTCCGCGCACAACGGCAATGCAGTCGCCTTTTGAGACCTGCTCTCCGTCTTTCAGCCGAATGTCGTATTTTACATCTCTGTCAATGAAAGTAAACACCCGCAGAGCCTCGTTTATGCCGCAGAGAATGCCGTCCGCCTTGGCAATAAACGCCGCGGAGGTAGTATCGTCATCATCAAGAAGATAGTCGGTGGCAAGGTCGATATAGTTAATATCTTCCTCCAAGGCTCTTTTTATAATATCGTCAACGTAAAAATCAGGTAAATTCATCTTTTATCCCTCCGTTTTACCGTTTACCGCAAAATCAAGGGCTTTGCCTATGCTGTCGTGGATAAGCAGGTCAGCCATATCGTCCCTGTCGGTGGGAGTCTTGTTTATGAGAACAAGCTTGTTTCCGGTGTAATATTCAATGTAACCCGCCGCAGGGTAAACGGAAAGCGACGTTCCGCCTATGATAAGCATATCCGCTTCGCTGATAGCCTTTATGGCGCCGTTTACCGTGTCGCTGTTAAGTCCTTCCTCGTAAAGAACTACATCGGGCTTCACAAGCCCGCCGCATTTAAGGCAGGGCGGAGGACCGTCCACGCTTTTTATGTACTCGGCGGTGTGGGGTTCGCCGCAGCGGAGACAGTAATTTCTGAGAATAGAACCGTGAAGTTCGTAAACCGTTTTGCTTCCCGCCGCCTGATGAAGCCCGTCTATATTCTGAGTTACAACGGCTTTCAGCTTGCCCATTTCTTCAAGCTTTGCAAGGGCAAGGTGCGCTTTGTTGGGTTTGGCGTCAAGGCAAAGCAGTTTGTCGCGGTAGAATTTGTAAAATTCGTCCAGATTGTGAACATAGAAAGTCCTGCTGAGGATAGTTTCGGGGGGATACTTGTACTTCTGATTGTAAAGACCGTCCACGCTTCGGAAATCGGGTATGCCGCTTTCGGTGGAAACTCCCGCCCCGCCGAAAAATACTATGTTTTCCGATTCCTCTACCCATTTTCTGAGTTGTTCTAATTTGTCCATGATTGTCTCCTTTTTCTATTTATTTTTATTTAATACCTTAACACTTCATTGCCAATGTTTTCATATGTACAGAAACGATATGTAAGTCCTTCATATGTATATTTCTCCGACTGTCCGGTAATAGTCCAGTTTGCGGCACTATCAAGGTCGGGGAAAAATGTGTCCGCTTCGGGAATACTGTCTACTTTGGTAATTATTGCCTTTGCGCAGAATGGAAGCATAAGGCGGTAAATTTCCCCGCCGCCTGCCACGAAAGCGTCCTCATTTTTTATTATACCGAGGACTTCCCGCACATCGTGACAGACCGTAACGCCTTCCGGTGCGAAGTCCCTGTTCCGGGAAAGAACGATATTTTTCCTGTCCTTGAAAGGTTTGCCGCCGGGCAGGGACTCAAGTGTTTTCCGTCCCATTATAACGGTATGGTTCAGAGTCGTCCTGCGGAAAAATTTCTTATCCTCCGGGATATTGAAAAGCAGATCGCCGTTTTTGCCTATGCCCCAATTTCCGCTGACTGCCGCAATTGCTGTAAGCATATGTTTTCTCCTTTATATCGCCACTGGGAATTTCACTTCATCGGTGTTATATTTGTAGTTTTTCAGTTCAAAACTGTCAACAGTGAATTTGTAGAAATCCTTTACCGACTTGTCAATGACAAATTCGGGCGCAGGGTAGGGCTTGTTTGCAATTACCTTTTTTATAATGGGAACGTGCCTGTCGTAAATATGCGCGTCCGCGATAACATGGACAAGTTCCCCCGCTTCAAGTCCGCTTACCTGCGCCATCATATGTACAAGCACGGCATATTCGCAGACATTGAAGTTATTTGCCGCAAGCATATCCTGCGAACGCTGATTCAGGATAGCGTTCAGCTTTTTCCCCGAAACGTTGAAAGTCATGCTGTAAGCGCAGGGGTACAGGTGCATTTCCGACAGATCATGATGATTGTAAATATTTGTAATAATTCTCCTGCTTGCGGGGTCGTGTTTCAGGTCATAAAGGACTCTGTCCACTTGGTCAAAATCCCCCTCGGGGTAGTGGTGCTTTATCCCGAGCTGATAGCCGTAAGCCTTGCCGATAGAGCCGTATTCGTCCGCCCAGCTGTCCCAGATATGCGCGCCGAGGTCATTTATATTGTTGGATTTTTTCTGCCATATCCAGAGGAGTTCCCTGACGGCGGTCTTGAAGAACGTCCTGCGCAGGGTTATAACGGGGAATTCCTTGGAAAGGTCATAGCGGTTGACTATACCGAATTTCTTTATAGTATGCGCGGGAGTGCCGTCGCTCCATCTGGGGCGGACTTTCATATCCTCGTCGGAAATACCGTTCCTGAGAATATCCCGTACATTATTGACAAAAACATCATCTGCGTAGCTCATAATTTTCTCTCCAAACAGCAAATTTTTGAATTCCAAACATAATTATAATTAATTATATCACATTTCCGCAAAAATTTCAATGGTTTTTTGATGATTTCTCAAACAAGAAAAAATTTTCACTTTTTCGGCGGTCTGTGTGAATTTTAACCGTTTTGTAATTGACTTTGGGGAAGAAATGTTATATAATTAAATATGTATCATTATTTTTTGGTTTAAAAGAGGTATTATGCGATTTCTTTACTGTTTTACTGCCGTTCTGATCATCCTGCTGACGACTTCCTGTAAGTCTGTCTCGGAGGAAAATTCATCTCTGCCCGATTCCCCGTCGGCGATTGCGCCTTTGACCGAATCGGAAACTACTTCCGAAACGAGAATTACTTCCGTTACGAGAATTAATTCCGTTACGGAAATTTCTGTTACGGAAATAATTTCCGAATCTTCGGAAACAACTTCCGCGATTTCCGGAACCGCCGCTGACGGAACTTCTTCCGCGGAGTCTGAAACAGAATCTATAGAAACCGTTCGGGAAATATCGGAAACTTCCGCGGAAACCACGGAAACGGTTCCCGAAACGGAAACGGCAAAAACGGAAATTACGGAAACCACCACGGCACTAAAAACGGAAACTTCCGCTCTTACCTTGCAGTATGAAAGCCCATACGAAAGCGAACTTCCGGAAACAAGAACTTCCGCTGCTTATGGGAACAGGAACTACAAAGCCTTGAATTTCCGCGAACAGAAAGGCTTCTGGATAACGTATCTGGAATATATGTCCATTCTGAAAAACAAGTCGGAAAGTTCATTTGCAAAGTCGGTAGGGGAATACTTCGATAACATTTCCGGACTGGGGTTCAATACGGTCTACGTTCAGGTGCGGGCTTTCGGAGACGCTTATTACGATTCGGAACTTTTTCCCGCGGGTGAACAGTATAACGGAACTATCGGTTCGGGAAGCGGTTTTGACGCTCTGGAAATAATGGTAAAAGCCGCCCATGAACGGGGACTTTCCGTTCATGCGTGGGTGAACCCCATGCGGCTTATGACTTCCGCACAGATAGAAAATATTTCCGGTAAATACCAAATCAAAAACTGGTACGACAGTAAAAACGGAACTTACATAGTAAAGTCGGGGGACAGGTGGTATCTGAATCCTGCCTATGACGAGGTAACGGAACTTATTGCCGACGGCATTTCCGAAATAGTTTCGGGGTACGATGTGGACGGGATCCAGATAGACGACTACTTCTATCCCACAGCGGCGGAGGATTTCGACAAAGCCGCGTATTCCGCTTCGGGGACGGTACTTTCCCTTTCCGACTGGCGGCTTGAAAATGTCAACAGGCTTGTGAAAAAGCTTTACAAAGCGGTACATTCAGCAAATTCCACAGCTGTTTTCGGAATTTCTCCGCAGGGAAGTATCGAAAACGACTATAAAGCCTTTGCGGACGTCCGCACATGGTGTTTACAAAGCGGGTACTGCGACTATATCCTGCCGCAGGTGTATTTCGGATTTGACAACGCCGCGCTTCCCTACGCGGACGTTATTTCCGAATGGAGCGGAATGGTGAAAAATTCAAATGTGAAGCTTGTAATAGGTCTTGCGGCGTACAAGATAGGAGTTACGGACAATTACGCAGGCGCAAAGGGCAAAAATGAATGGACGGAGAACAATGACATTATTTCCCGACAGATGAAACTTGCGGAAACTCTGGGGAATTACGGCGGAGTGGCACTTTACAGATACGAGTCGGTTTTTGCGCCTGCCTCCGATGTTTCAAAGGCAGTAAGCAAAGAAGTTGAAAATATAGAGAAGTAGAACACAAGATCGAAAAAGAAAGGACTGCGGGATTTGAAGATAAATAAAATTTTCGGAATACTTACCGCTGCGGCAATGGTCATTCCCATAGGTGCGGATCCTGTCATATCAGGCGGTCTGACCGTTTTTGCGGAGGACGACCCGGGGCAGATCACCGTTATCGAACCGCAGGCGGATATAGGTCGGGACGAGGATCTTCCCGACTTTGAAGAACCTGATTTCCTGCCCATGTACAGCTTTCCCGACAATATGCGGGGGGCTTACATTACTCCGGGTGTAGATTACGGCGCGGCAGAGGAGGGGGAAACTCTCACTGACGAGGAAATTTCCCAGAGCGTTGAGGAAATGCTGGACACTGCTGAGGAAAACAAGCTGAATTCCATTATTATCCGCACCGACTACAAGGGCGAATCTTTCTACAATGCGGACATAAACGCAACGGTGGAACGTCCTCTTGCGGAATATGCCATCGACGCGGCTAAGGAGCGGGGATTCTACGTTTATCTGAATTTCAGCCTTGAACACGTCCTCGGTCAGCTTGAAAATATGGACTTGCAGTCAAGAATTGACAGGCTTGCCATAATCGTTCACAGTTTTACGGTGAAATATCCCGTTGACGGCATAATTCTGGACGGGTACTATTCTTCAAAGACCGATTCCGCGCTGAACGACTATGTAAACAACGGTTCGGGAATAGGCTTTGACAACTGGCTTATGGATAACGGCGCGTATACTTTCAGCCTTGCGGCGGACGCGGTAAGACGGACAAACAACACCGTTCCCGTGGGAATTGCCATTAACGACGTCTGGGCAAATTACACCACCAACGAAAAGGGTTCGGAAACTTCCGTAAGCTTTGAAGCCCTTACCGACGGTTACGCGGACACCGTAAGCTACATTCGCAAAGGCTATGCGGATTTCATTATGCTGAAAGCGGAGGGTTCCATTTCCGACAGCGATATTCCTTTCAACGAAATAGTGGGCTGGTGGAATTCCTACGCGGAAGATGCGGACATTCCGCTGTACGTTCACCATATGAACGAGCAGATCTGCACAGACGCGGAGGGCTGGGGTTCGCCCGACCAGCTTGTAAAACAGGTCATCGCCGCTTCGGATTTTGACCAATACGGCGGAAGCGTTTTCAACTCCCTTTCATCTCTGAACAGCAATATCATGGAATCCACTTCCGTTCTTATGAAACATTATGATGACACCATCGACATTGAAGGACTCAACAGCGAACTGGAAATGACGCTTCCAAAAAAGACCACTTTCAAAACTGAAGAGCCGACGGTAATTTTCGCGGGTTCATTTGACCCGAATTTCCCTGTTTACTATCAGGGAAAAGCCATAGAACTTAACGAAGCGGGACGTTTCTATTTTACTGAAGAACTGGACGTGGGCGTAAATACCTTTAAATTCCAGAGCAAGGCGAAAGTTATCACCTACAAGATAACCCGTACTGTAAATGTGTTGAAAAGCGTTTCGCCGACAGACGAGACCATGCGCGTTGAGGAACAATCCACAATTGCCCTGAGCGCAATTGCTTATAAGGGTTCTACTGTTTCCGCAAAGGTAAACGGCAAAAGCATTTCCCTGAATCCCGTTGACGGTCAGCTTGACGAACTGGATCCTAACTCCAATTACACCATGTACACGGGATATTACACCGCCCCCGCAGGAAAGCGCGGCGAGGACATCGACCTTGGAAATGTTGAGTTTTTCGGAACTTACCCCACCAAAACAGGGGATATAAACGAATCCCGCACAGGTTCACACATTATAGTAAACGCTCTTGCGGAAATTCTCAATGACTACAGCGGAAGTCTTATCCGTGTAAACAGCGACAATACAATGGTGTATAATTACAAATCCACCACTACGAGTCCCTCTCCCGACTGCACAAGACTTCCTGCGGGAACTCTTGACTATATCGTTAAATCCGTTACTTACAGCGGAATTGACTACTATCTTACAAATTCGGGAAAACGTATCCGCAAGGACGCCGTTACCGTTCTGGAAAATAAGCCCCTCGGCAGCAACCCCATAAGCGTTTCCGCCGCGGGAAAAGACAGAACGGACACGGTAATAAAGCTGAAAACTTCCGTAAAAACGCCATTTTCCGTAACATACGGCGGCGTTTCCTACAGTTCCGGCGGAAACGGAAATTACTATGTTTCTTCCTTTGATTCGGGATATATTACCATTACATTTGATTATATCACAAGCATTTCCTCGGGAGATATAACGTTCCCCGACAGCGCGGTGTTCACTTCGGGAACATGGAGCAGTTCGGAAACGGGTGAAATGAAGCAGGCGAAACTTACCCTTTCCCTGCGGCAGAACGGGATCTTCGGGGGAATAACTTCCACATACGACAGCGAAGATAACCTTGTTCTGCGCTTCAACGGCTGCCGAAGCAGCGTAAACGGCGCAACAATTGTAATTGACCCGGGACACGGCTACACTGGGCGTTCCGCATTTGACCCCGGCGCCGTGGGACACATCAAGGAACAGGAAGCTAATCTTGCAATTGCAAAATACGTTGAGCAGATACTTTCCGACAAGGGTGCAAATGTTATCCGCTTCAAGACCGAAAGCGAAACTTATCCCACCGAGGACAGGTCGGCAATGGCTCGGCAGTATTCGCCTGATATGTTTGTTTCCATACACTGCAACGCCGCCGCAAGCGAAAGCGGTACAGGCGCGGAAGCGCACTATTTCATGCCGTTCTCGCAGCCGCTGGCAAAGTACATTTCAGAAGAACTTGGCAGCTACATAAAGAGCGAAATTCATTCGGACGGTTACGGAAACCGCGGCGAAAAGTACAACTATTTCTGGGTAACGCTTCAGCAGGATTTCCCGTCGGTGCTTGTGGAAACGGCATTTGTAACAAATTATGACGAAGCCATGGCACTGGCAAATTCCAAATCCCAGAAAAAATTTGCGCAGGCAATAGTCCGCGGAATAGAAAGATATTTTGAGCGGACGAACTATTCATGTTTCGGCGATGGTTCGGCAAGCTGGACGAACACGGACGGAGCGGTTCCCGCCGATGAACCCGCTTATCCCCCTGCTGAAACTTACGACCCGTCGGAAGTGGTAACTACCGTTCCCGAACAGAATTATGACGACCCTTGGGGAACTTCCGGCTATATCAGTCCGGACGACCCATACTATCAATACTATTTTTCATGACCTTATAAAATCCGACATACGGGGGTGATAAAATGCCGATCTTGCTTTTAGCGGTGGTATGGCTTGTTTCGCCGATAGTTCTGCTGATACTGTATATTGTGCAGCTGACTGCAAATTCCGACCTGAAAAAGCAGAACGCCGCGCTTAAAAAGCAGAACACTGCGCTTTTGGAACAGCTGAAAGGAGTTCCCGACGAAAAAGCGGAAACTACCGCGCAGACGGAACAAAATGTTCCCGAAAAGCTGCCCGAGCGGACAATTTCCGAAAAGCCTGCCGCTTTGCCGTATGATATGCCGTTTATAAGACAGGCGGCGGAAATTTCCGAACAGCCGCGGGTGCTTCCCGAAGAAGTTCCCGAAATTCCCAAAGCGGAAAATATTCCTGCCGAAACTGCCGGAACGGCTGCGGAAACAAATTCTGAGAAAAAGAGCGTCAGCACAATAAACATAATACTTATCCTCGGCGCGCTGCTGCTGTCGCTGGCAGGATTCATATTTGCGGCTGCGGCTTGGGAGATAATGAACAACTTTTTCAGGGCTGTTCTGCTGCTGTCGTTCTCGGCGGTGTTCTTCGGGATACATTCCCTTGCGGAGCGGAAACTGAAACTTGTCCAGACGGGACGGATATTCTACATACTGGGAAGCATTTTCCTGCCTGCGGCGATAGCGGCGGCGGGGGTGCTTGAGATTTTCGGGGAATATCTTTCCTTTGGCGGCGGCGGAAAGGCGCTTGTTTTCGCGGCGATGTTCCTGAGTGTTTTTATAACGTTTTTCAAAGGCGCACACGACTATAAATTCAGAAGTTTTGCCGCAGTGTCCTTTGCGGGATCTTCGGCGGCTGTTGTATCGCTGATATGGCAGTTCACAAAGGGCGGAGATGCTGCCGCTCTGGGAATGGCGGTATTCTCGCTGATAATAATTCTCACCGAACCCCTTGTAAGCAGGTTATTTGTGAAAATTTTCGGGGAAGAAACCATATTCGCCGCCGAATGGAAACGCTTTTCCGCGCTGAATGTGTGGGTTTTAAGCGTAATATCCCTTTTCGCGGCGGAGGACGGATATATTTCCCTTGCGGCGTTCCTGATATTCTCGGTATGTTTCCTGCGGAAGTCCCTTTCCGACAAAAACGGCGCGGGCGGAACTATTGCCTTTGCGTTCTTTATGACCGCCGCGCTGTTTGTGGGCTTCGACCCCGACGGAATGTCGGGTTTCACGGCAATAATTGCCGCAACGGCGCTTATTTACACCGTTCTGTCCATAATGGGCATTTTCCCCGATCCTATAAGAAAAATAATGAAAATTCTGGGAATAATTGCCGCAGGAGTTACGGTATTTACGGGGATAATTGAGAATATTTCCCTTATTGCCGACAATGAACTGCCGTCACTGACGCTTATCGGCGCGGCTGCGGCTATTTTTGCGCAGCTTCTTATACTTGCGCTGCGAAGCGGGAAAAGCGAGTTCAAGGGAATGTCTTTCGGGGCGGTGCTGTGGCTTTCGGCGGAAATTTCCCTGTATGCTTTCGGAAAGCTTGAGTTAAGCGGATATGCCTTTTCCGCTGCGGCGGCATATCTTTTCATGGCTTTATACTTTGCGGCGACAAGGTTCACGCCGCTAAAAAAACGCCTTTACTCCTCGGCAAATGATATTATCATCGGGTTGTATGCCTTTATCTGTTCGGCAATTTCCATAAACGCTGACCTCGGAACATATATGACCGACGGATTTATCGGGCTTGGCATACTTGCTGTGGGGATCCTGCTTGCTGTATTTTCAAAACAGGAAAAATTCTCACATATAATAGCCGTTTCACTTACCGCGTTAACGTTTTTCCCGTTTATAGTATTATTTACGGAAGTGGAAAAATATCCCAACATCGTCTGTGCGGCGGCGGTAACGTTAATGCTTGTCTGCATTATTGCGGCGATAATGATGTTCATTTCCAAAGCGGAAAAATACGCAAAAGCCTACGGTATCGGGGTAATTGCCGCAGCTTTGGTATACTGCATTATAATTCTTATTGCGGAAACCTACCTATTCGTGCCGCTTGTTTTTGCAACGGGTGTTTCGCTTATTTATCTTGTGAAAAAGGCGTTCCCGCAGGGAAAATATCAGCGGATATGGCTTTTCTACACATCGCTTCTGCTGACCTCGCTGTTCATGGGCGGAAATTTCACCGAAGGCATTTACATCATATGTTTCCCTGCGGCGCTTCTGCTGCTGATATTTGCGGTGCAGACCATTTTCGCCGCCATGGGAAATTTTGAGAATATCGAAAAGTTTTCGGAAATTTTCCTGTGGAACGTTATGCCTGTATTTTCGGGAATAATGCTTTTTATGGCAAAGGACAACGACAGCGTTATAATGTACATTTTCGCAGCGATCCTCGGAATATGCTCGGTGCTGCTAAGCATTTTCAGGAGAAATACGCTTAATCTGATTTTCCCTGTATTTGCTCTTGACGTTGTATTTCTGAGAAGCATTGACAGCGACCCCGCGGCAATTTTTGCGGTGATATTTGCGGTTTTCGGGCGGCTGCTTTTCCCAAAGAAAATTTTTGAGGAGAAATACCGTATAGACGTTTTCTCAATGGGTTCGATTTTCACCGCAGTGGTGTTCCTGCTGGGATTCGGCGGAGATGTTCGCACATGGATAGGCTGTCTCCTTGTTACGGCGGCAGTGCTGAATTTCGTCCGCAGTGAACAGACGCCTGCTGCTCGGAAACTTATAATGACTGTCTCCGCGGCGGGGATATTCCCCATATGGTGGACAATACCGTTCTTTGATGTTCCGGATATTATCAGGCTTGAATTCAACCTTTTCCCTGTGGTGATATTCTGCATACTTTTAAGAATTATTCATAAAGATGTTCCGGAACAAGTATACAATTTCTCCTTCGGAGCGGCGATAGCCTGCATAGTGATACTGTTCATAGACGCCATTGTTTCGGGCGAAAGCTTTGACTCGGTATTTATCGGGATAATACTTCTGATAATGCTTGCAATATCGTTCATTATCAAACGGAAACGCTGGTTCGTACTTGCGGTGGCGTCAATGGTAATTTCCGCGGCAATATTAAGCCTGCGGCAGCTTGACAGCATAGCTTGGCTTATCTACCTTGCGCTGACAGGTGCGGCGCTTATCGCCCTCGGAGTCATAAACGAGATAAAGAAGCAGCAGAAACGCAGCGGAACGGAAACCAAGCTGACCCGTTTTATGTCCGATTGGACGTGGTAAAAAATTTCTGCCCGAAACCGTAATTCGGGCAGAAGTGCGTTCAATCAAAGGTTATATAGTCGGAATAGGAATACCCAGAAAGGCTTCCGTAGCGGACAACGAACCAGTTTCCCGTTCTGCCGTAAACAGTCACGGACGCGCCGTCGGGCATTGTTCCGACAATTTGCGAATCGGTGGAGGGGAAACTGCGTATATTCAGGTTTGAACCGTCGGTGGAGACTGTTCCTCGGCGAACGGGTCCGGCTTCCACAAAGGGTATGCCGAAGTAGTCGCAAAGCGACTGCACAAGGCTTCTTGCAATTGCGGAAAGGTTGGCTTTTATCCATTCCGCGTCGGAATAATTGTCGTGGTAGCCTATTTCCGCAAGTATTGCCACGGTGCGGGTGCGGCTGACTTCTCCTAAAGATGTGGTGGGCAGGATATTCACATCGTCAGGGTCGGGGTAGATATACTCGAAATTATTTGCGGTTATTGCCGCAAGCTGACGGCTTAACGATGAATAGGGCGAATAATACACGTCTATTCCGCGGAGTTTTCCCGAAAAATCTCCGCCGCCTGCGTTGGTGTGAAGTGAAAGGTGTACGTCATAATTTCCCGCGTTTGAATCGGTTATTGCGCCGCTTGCGCCGCGGGAGGGGTCGTTCCGCACAAAATCTATACCGGAGGAACGGAGGTAAGGCTCCATTCTGTCCGCGACTATGTTCATGTACTCCTCTTCCGTGCCGCCGTTTATATATTTATTCCACTCCTGTGTGGAGGGGCTGAGGAAAACGCTTGGCATTTAAAATTATCATCTCCTGCTGTTATTTGCGAAATATCGCTGTTTCATTATATGCCGCGTGCTTTCGGGCTGTTAACGGCAGGTTCGGAGGAATTACAATGAAATTCAGACCGTGTATAGACATTCACAACGGAAAAGTAAAACAGATAGTGGGCGGAAGTCTTTCGGATAGGAACAATTCCGCTCGGGAAAATTTCGTTTCGGAAATGGGTGCGGAATTTTACGCAGAACTTTACAGAAAGCGCGGAATTTCAGGCGGACATATTATCCTGCTTGACCCTGCGGGTTCGGAATTTTACGCTGATGACCTGAAACAGGCATACGCCGCTCTGGAAGCCTTTAAGAACGGTTTGCAGATAGGCGGCGGGATAACTGCGGAAAACGCAGAAAATTTCCTGAAACGCGGGGCTTCTCACGTTATTGTCACGTCCTATGTTTTCAAGGACGGAAAGGTGTCTTTCGGCAACCTGAAACGCCTTGTTTCCGCAGTCGGGAAAGAAAATCTTGTGCTTGACCTTTCGTGCAGAAAAAAAGGCGAAGAATATTTTATAGTTACCGACCGCTGGCAGAAGTTCACCGACGTGAAGCTTGACGCGGAATCCGTGGAGATGTTCTCGGAATACTGCGACGAATTTCTTATTCACGCTGTGGACGTGGAGGGCATGGCAAAGGGCGTGGAAAAGCCCCTTGCGGCGTTCCTCGGCGGAATTGACGGAATTCCCATAACCTACGCGGGCGGCATAGGCACATACGCCGACATTGATATTCTCAAAGAACTCGGTCGCGGAAAGTTGGATTTCACCGTCGGAAGCGCGCTGGACATTTTCGGCGGAAGTCTGGATTTTGAAAAGATATGCAGTTTCAAAACATGAAAAAGGAGCAGATATTTCACTGCTCCTTTTGTTATTGACGTATGTGTATGCCTTGGGACTCGATGAATTCTTCAAGGTCCTCTTTGGCTTCTTCCGCCCATGAGGTTTCGTCCGGCATGAGATTGTGCTTGCTGCCGTTGGTTTCTGCGGGCTTCTGTTCGTTTTCGGGCGTATCTTTGGTTTCTTTCATAATATCATTTCCTTTCAGGCGTTTAATACGCTTTCTATGGGCTGTATGCTTGTTATAATATCGTATATGTAAATTATCGTTACGACTATCATGCTCCATGATGTTATAAGTATCGGGAATGTGCGGCTCTTGTGGTATTCGCTGTACTGCGGAAGTTTTATCCCGCCTTTCAGGAATGTTGTCAGAAGTACTATTACTCCTGTTAAAAAGAATACCGGTATCGCGATGATGTTAAGCGCGTTGGACAGCGTTTCGTCAAAATATTCCACAACGGTCGGAATTGAAGCTATGGTGTTATTTGCCATATGACATATTATAGCAGGAACTATAGAACCTGTTTTCAGGGTTATTATCGCAAGGGGAATGCCTATCAGGAATCCCAGTATCATCTGATAGGGATTTCCGTGCATAAGCCCGAAAATCGCTGCCGAGAAGAATATTGCGAACCGTCCGCTTATTTTTGCCGCGCACCGCAGAACAATTCCGCGGTAGATAAGTTCTTCGCCTATGGGGGCAAGTATAATTGTTGAGATTATATCTATGAAATACGTTTTCGGGTCGTGGGAAAGCACATAGTTCATTCCTGAAACTTCCAGTCCGTGAGAGTCCAGAAATGACATTATCACCATTGAACATATCAGTGATATTTGCTGACAGAACAGGACTATAAAAATGTATCTGACGGTTTCTCCGGCTTTAACCCGACTTGTGTCAAACAGTTCTTTCGGGCCGTAATGTGTTATTACGCAGTAGAACGCGAAAACTATCATTGCGGCAATTGCAGGAAATCCGCCGCCGATAAAGGTGTCCCAGAAATCCAGTATCATCATTCCGTTTTCGTCATAGAGAATTTCGCCGCTGCCGCCGGAAATCCCGCTTATAAATCCGTAAATGATGTAACCGCCTGTGCAGACTATCAGTATAAGTATGTACAGGCACAGAAGAACAATGCCGATAGTGTTGTAATTCCTGCGTATGCGGCGCTTTTCGTCAGGAGAAACGTATTCGGGAGGGAAGTATTGAGGGGGATTTCCGTTATATTGTCCGAAATTATCCATTATCGGGGAATTCCTCCTTTATAAGTACCGTATTACCGATACCACTCTGCCGATAATTTCACATTCGTCAACTATTATAGGATCCATGGTATCATTTTCCGGCTGGAGTCGGAAATGCCCGTTCTCCTTGTAGAATGTCTTAACGGTAGCTTCGCCGCCGTTTACCATTGCAGCAACTATTTCGCCGTTGCGGGCAACTGAAGTTTTCTCTATTACAACAATGTCGCCGTCAAGAATTGCCGCGTTTATCATGCTTTCGCCGCGGACTTTAAGGGCAAACAGTTCTCCCGCGTAGTTCTTGTTTTCGTGGAAATTGATATATTCGGTAATATCTTCCACTGCGGTTATAGGCTGACCTGCGGTGATAGTTCCCACAAGGGGAATTTTTGTTGCGGCTTTTCCCGAAAGTTTTATTGCTCTTTTGCAGCCGTCAACTTTATCAAGGTAGCCTTCTGCAACAAGGGTATTTACATATCTTGCGGCTGTGGAAGTGGAACGTATTCCCAGTGCGGAACACATTTCACGGATAGACGGGGCGTAGCCCTCCTCGATCCTGCCTTTTATATACTCGAAAACGCGCTTTTCCTTATCGTTCATAACATCCTATCCTTTCTGTTGGTTTGATTTTTCTTCCAGAAGTTTTAAAATTCTTCGGGAAACCTTGTTTACATCGCCGCAGCCGAGGGTTATGATAAGATCACCGCTTTCGGCGTGTTCTGCGGCATATTTTGCGGTAAGTTCAAAATTTGCGTCATGTTCTTCTTCGTCAAAATATATGCTGTCCGGAATTTTATCCGCAAGAGCCTTGGTGTGAATTCCCGTCACGTTCTTTTCCCGTCCGCCCATTATCGACGTAAGGACCACAACGTCCGCGATTGAAAGCGCTTCTGCAAAATCATCTAACAGAAGTTCCGTCCGCGAGAACGTAAACGGCTGGTGAACTGCCCATACCCGTTTGAAATTCAGCGTCTTGGCAGTTTTCAGAACGGCGGAAATTTCCGCGGGGTGGTGTGCGTAATCGTCCACAACGGTTATTCCGTTCACTTCTCCGTACTTTTCAAAACGCCTGCCTGCGCCGTTGAAAGCTTTCAGCCCTGATGCAATTCCCTCGGGAGAAGCCCCCGCTCCGTAAGCTGCCGCGGCGGCGGCAACGGCGTTAATTATATTATGTTCCCCGGGAATGTTCAGAACCGCTTCGCAGAACGGTTTCCCGCCGTGCATTATGGTGAATTCGGTACACATTCCGCCTGTGTGACGGATATTTTCGGGATACCAGTCGTTTTCGGAGGAACGTCCGAAAGTAACTGTCTCTTTTCCCGAAATTCCCTCCAACGCCCTGCGGGAATTTTCATCATCGCCGTTGAAAATAACGGCTTTCGAGGCGTTTTCTGCAAATTTATGAAATGATTTTACAATATTTTCAAGATTCTTGAAGTAATCCAGATGATCCTCGTCAACATTGAGAATTACCGCTGTTCCCACCGAAAGATTCAGGAAGTGATCCTGAAACTCGCAGGCTTCGCAGACCATTGTGCCGCTTTTCCCCGCGATGCCGCTGCCGTGGATAAGCGGAAGCTTTCCGCCTATAACCGAACTTATATCCATGCCCTGCATAACAAGTATCTGGGTTATCATGGAAGTTACAGTGGTTTTCCCGTGAGTTCCGCTTACGCAAACGGTGTCTTTGTGAAGTTCCGTTATGATCCCCAGCAGTTCGCTGCGTTCAAGAACGGGAACGCCGCTTGCTTTCGCGGCTATAAGTTCGGGATTGTCGGGAAGTATGGCGGCGGTGTGAACTATCAGATCCGCACCCTCTATGTTCTCCGCCCGCTGTCCGAGAAAGACTTTTATGCCCATGTCGCGGACGGCTTTAAGAGTTTCCGTCTCGTTGTTGTCAGAACCTGTCAGAAAATACCCCTGTGAGTGAAGTATCTGCGCGAGAGGGTACATTCCGCTGCCGCCTATGCCTATAAAGTGGATATGCTTTTTGTTATTCAAAATTTGTTTATCCAAAATACACACCTCACATAAATTTGTTTCAGAAATATTTAAGAATAATCTGTTATAATAGTAAATGTGATATACATAGTATTGGTGAAAATTTATTTTTAATTCTGAATAATTTACCATAAAACATTCAATAATATGTTTGTAAATAGTATATCATAAATGTCAATTACCAAGGAGGACGTTTCAATGAACATCACAGACATTAAGATCAGGAAAGTTATTCCTGAGGGAAGACTTCGCGCGGTGATCTCCATCACTATCGACGATATGCTTGCGGTGCATGACATCAAGGTAGTACAGGGTGATGAAAGATTATTCGTAGCTATGCCCAGCAGAAAAGACGAGAACGGTATGTACAGGGATATTGTACACCCCATTTCTCCCGAAGCTCGCAAATTTGTGGAGGACGAGATCCTTTCGGTCTACACCCGCCACATTGAGCAAATGCAGGCAGAAGCGGAAGCTGAACAGGCAGGTATCTGACCCTGTTCAGAATAAAATGTCAACTATTGGCAGCTTCGGAATATCCGAGGCTGTCAATTTTTATTTCCTCGGAAATTTTTGGATTTTGCATTATTTTCCCAGAATCTTTGCGGCTTTGAGTATGGCGCACTGAGTTTTTGCATCGGGGATCTCGTTATTCATTACCATTTTTACGGCGTCCTCGAACTTTACCCTTATGACGTCAAGGAATTCGTCGGCGTCGAGTTTCTGTTTGTCAAAAGAAAGCCCCGTTGCAAGATACATATGAATTTTTTCGGTAAGATATGCGACAGAGGGGTAACAAACGCCGAGATATTCAAACTTTTCACAGGCCGCACCTGTTTCTTCTTTGAGTTCCCGCAGACCTGCTTCGCGGTGATCCTCGCCGAACTCCAATTTTCCTGCGGGAATTTCTGTAAGTACGGTCTGAAACGGGTATCTGAACTGTTTTACCATAAGTATTTCATCTTCGTCCGTAACGGCGACAATGCAGACTCCGCCGGGGTGGATAACAAGTTCACGGTTGACGATCTCGCCGTTTTCGAGTTCGGCTTTATCTTTTTTGACTTTGATGATCTTTCCGTCGAATATGGGTTCGGACTCGACTGTTTTTTCAAAAAGGTGCATAACAATACCTCCGCTGATAAAATATCACATACAACAAATGTTCTCTTTTTTTATTATAACACATAAAAAACATTTTAACAAGGGGTTTTGAACAATTTTTTTGAATTTTTTTTAAATAATTTGCTAAAATTATTGTGTTTGTCACAGAAAAGATTTATAATCTAATAGTATTGATTTAAATTTGGAGGGGATTTTTTGGATATATCCGCATTGTTGAATAAAAAGATCGGGTCGGATCATAGCCGTAAAATAAAAACTGTCCGAAAACCCATAAACTTGGGTAGAAAGGTATACATTTTAGCTTTCTTTGTGCCTGTGCTGATACTTATTGCTGCATATGCTCTCTGGGGTATATATCCGGTAAAAGATAAATCGGTCCTTACCTATGACCTTAACGATCAGTATGCGAATTTTTATGAACATTTCAGGGACGTGTTCCACGGGAACGGAAGTCCGTTCATAAGCTGGAGCAGAAATCTTTCAGGCGAGATGATGGGCATATTCGCATACTATCTTTCAAGTCCCTTTATGCTGATACCTATGCTGCTGCCAAGAACCATGATGCAGGAATCTGTTCTTATAATGCAGCTTTTAAAGACAGGTACGATCTCTGTGTCATTCTGCTTTTATATGAAAAATTCCAAAAAGGTAACGGAGACAACGGCGCTTATCTTTTCAATTTCATACAGCCTGATGTCCTATGTAATAATAGAACTCATCAATCTCATGTGGCTGGACGGACTTATCTGGCTGCCTGTCATCTGTTTCGGCATAGAACGGCTTATTGACAAGGAAAAATGCTTTTTATTCGCATTTTCCCTTGCAATGATGATCATATCAAATTTCTATATCGGCTGGATGATAGTTATTTTCAGCTGTCTGTATTTTCTTGCGTATTTCTTTGCACTTTCGGAAAGGGCTGCGGGGCTGAAGCGTTTTCTTAAACAAGGCGGAAAGTTTGCGCTTTCGGGAATACTTGCCGCCGCGTGTTCCGCATGGCTGCTGATACCGCTTTATTACAGCCTCAGCCTTGGAAAATTTGGTTACTCTGAACCGGATCGGAACTCAATTATAAATCTTAATATTTTAAGTTTCCTCGCAAATCTTTTCCCTAATACCTATGATTCCGTTGATTACGGCGGTTCTCCGCTGATGTACTGCGGACTTCCGGCAATAATATTAGTTCCGCTTTACTTTATGAACAAGGATATAACTTTAAAGAAAAAGCTCGGATATGGGATACTTCTTGCGGTTCTGACCGTTTCAATGTGTATATATCCGCTTGATCTTGTATGGCATGGATTTCAGGAACCTAACGGAAGCCGATGCAGGTATTCTTTTATACTTTCGTTTTTACTTCTTGTTATGGCGGCGCAGATGTTTGAAAAGCTGCAATATGTAAGTATTCCGAAGTTTTTGTGTATTACGGCTGTTTTATCGGTATACATAGTGCTTATGTATTTTAATTTCCGCACGGTCGTTATACAAAACGGCGATGTTATGGAAAAGATCCGTTTAAAGGCAACGGTTTATTTTACGGTGATATTTTTTGTATTGTACGGGGCGGCTTTATTTATCCACAAAAAAGGTGAAAAAGTAAAGCATATTCGTTCAAAGACAGCTTTGCTTTTGTGTATTGAAATGATAATTACAGTTCCATGCAGCATATACGAGTTATATGATGATGTAAAATATCCGACACATCATATATATAATGAGTTTATTACACTCGGAAGAAATACCGTTCAGAGAGTCGGTGAATTTGACAACGGCGTTTATCGCATGGAAAAGGATTTTTTCAGTACCGCAAACGATCCTATGTCCTTGGGATTTTACGGAATAACACATTCGAGTTCTACGTTTAATGGCGGAGTATATAATTTTTTTGTGAATATGGGATTTTCAAGACAAAGGAGCGGCATAATTTACAGAGGCACAACATATATCATGGATTCGCTGCTTGGAATAAAATATGTAATGGAACAGGGAAGCGCGTATACCGGTCCTGTTGAAGATATTTATGGAAATGTTACTATTATTGAAAAGCCGAAAGCTGCCGAGTCAAAGATGTATGACAAATTAGTCCTTGCAAACAGTGATGAAAAGAATATAATTTACGTTTACGAAAACCCATATGCCCTGCCCATAGGGTTCATGGCGGATAATGCCGCTGCCGATGTTGAACTTGACAGCTGGGAAAATCCATTTGAAAACCAGAATATTCTGTTTTCCTCGCTGCTTTCGGACGAAAAGCAGGACTTCTTCAAAAGGATAGAAATAAATGAAGTAACTGCTGAAAATGCGGAATATTCAGAGTTTGACGGGCATAAAAGGTATACCGCAATTTCGGAAGATGAAACCGCATCGGTGGAATTTAAATTCACCGCGCCGTCGGATGATATGATATATATGTTTATGCCCTCCGATCACCCCGAGCATATAACGCTTTTCCTGAACGGTAAGTTTATTAATCATTATTATATAAGAAGAGAGAATATGATGATACAGAGTTTAGGCAGATTTTCCGAGGGCGAAGAAGTAACGTTAACGGCTAATATTGCCGGTGAAAATAACGAAATGCTTTTCAAGGAAAATTACATATATTACCTTGATGAAGAAAAATTCAGCGAAGCCGTTGAGAAACTGAAAAGTCAGCCCTTGGAAATAACTTCATTCAAGGAAGATCACATTATCGGGAACGTTACCGTCGAAAAGGATGGCATACTGTTCACTTCCATATCCTATGAACCCGGCTGGACATTCTGCGTTGACGGTGTAAAAACAGAGCCTGTCAGAATCGCTAACGCACTGGCAGGAATTCCCATGAGGGGGGGTACTCACACTGTCGAAATGAAGTTCTTCCCGCGGGGACTTGCTGCGGGAATTGCCGTTTCAGCGGTTGGTATCGTCATTCTGGCAATAATAGGGATTTACGAGAGAAAGAAGCGTTCATCATAAAAAGCAACGGGGCAGTTCATACTGTCCCGTGATTTTTTAATTCCTCTGCCCAAGCCGGCAGGCGGTCGGTCTTAAAAATGAGTTTGCCGTTTTTATATTCGCCTATCTCAGAAAAACCGTTTTCGTTGTCGAAAAGGTGAACTTCGCTGCAATAGGGAAGCACCGCGTTCAGGTCATCGAAGCGTTTATTGTATCTTCGCATCACATCTTCCGGCAGAATGTTATGACCGCCCTTTTCAACGCGGTTTCGTATGCGCTTTATGCTTTCCTCGGCGGTATCGACGCCTATATAGTAAAGCCTGATGTAATATCCGTGGTCTATCGCCTTTTTTATTGTATTTAAAGTGCAGACTCCGGACAGTGTAGTTTCCTGAGTAAAATTCACGCCCATATCAATGCTTTTGTTTATGTGTTCAAATGCAGCGTTTTCGTCTGTTTCGGTATCAACAATAATTCCCAAATCGTTGCTTTCGGCAGACAGGACGCCTGTCAGGCTGCTTTTTCCCACGCCGTTGACTCCGCCTATGATAGTATATATTTTCATTTTTATTACTCCGTATTTATAATTATAACAAATATAACATATCCATGCGTTCCAGTTCTTCTTCGGACGGTATTTTGAATTGTCCTTTGCCTGCGCCTAAAAAGCTTGTTTTATTTTTAACAGGTTTATCCTTAAAAGGTATGATCTTTGCAACAGGCTCGTCGTTACGTTCTAAAATGATCTCGTTATTAGCATTATTTTCCAAAGATTTTATAAGTGCTAAAAGGTCATGCTCTGCTTCACAAATGTTAATTTGTACCACAAATCACACCTCCGAACTGATTAACCATATTATATACAATTCTTTTGAGTTTGTCAACCCCGCATTAACTCCGGATCTTATAATTTTTGCTGAAAATTACATGAAAACTCTTGTAAAAAGTAAAAAAAGGAATTATAATAGTATATGTAGGTTTTTATATTAGCAGGAAATATTTTCCTTGAATAACTTGAACGGAGGTCTGTAATTGAAGATAACAGGTCAGAAAATAAAGTCATTTGTATTTGATAAGCGGCTTTACCTTTTTGCATTTTTTGTGCCGATGGCGGTGCTTTTCATATCATATCTGTTTTTCGGGCTCTATCCCGTGAAAGACCAGTCTGTACTGGTGCTTGACCTGAACGGACAGTATGTGTATTATTTTGAAAATCTGCGGGACGCGTTCTGGGGGAACGGCAGTCTTGTAAACAGCTGGAGCAGGAACCTTTCAGGCGAGATAATAGGTATGTTCGCATACTATCTGGCAAGTCCTTTCACGCTGGTGGTAATGCTTCTGCCACGCTCCATGATGACAGAATCCCTGCTTATAATGCAGCTGCTGAAAGTCGGGTCGGCTTCGGTGACGTTCTGCTACTATCTTCGCCATTCAAGAAGGACTTCTCCCTACACGTCGCTGATATTTTCCATACTTTACAGCCTTATGGCATACATGATAGTTCAGCTTATGAATCCCATGTGGCTGGACGGACTTGTTTATCTTCCCATAATATGTCTCGGTATAGAGCATCTCATTGACGACGGTGAATGGCTGTTATTCATTATTCCCCTTGCGCTGATGTTTATGGCGAATTTCTATATCGGCTGGATGATAGCAATATTCTGCATAATTTACTTCCTTGTGTATCTGTTCCTGCTTTCGGATAAAGCATACCCGTTCAGAATATCGCATATTTTCATGTCGGGGGTGAAATTTGCCTGCGGCGGAGTTCTGGCGGCGGTATGTTCGGCATGGCTGCTGATACCCCTTTATTACAGCCTAAGTCTGGGAAAATTCGAGTTCACCGACCCGAATTACGATATGAAAACCCAGTTCGACTTCATAGACTTCTTTGTAAATCTTCTGCCCAACGTTTACGACACCTGCCGCCCTGAGGGTTCGCCCGTGGTTTACTGCGGCGTTCTTACGATAATGCTCGTTCCGCTGTTCTTCTTCAACAGCAGGATAAAACTCCGCAAGAAGATAGGCTGGGGCATTCTTGCGCTGATAATGATACTTTGTATGTATATGTACACGGTGGACATAGCATGGCACGGTTTCCAAGTTCCCAACTGGCTTCCCTACAGGTATTCCTTTATTTTCAGCTTTATTCTGCTGATAATGGCGGCGCAGGCGTTCGACAAGATAAAGGGAATTTCTTACAGAGAGATCGGCTTGATGTTCTTCCTGCTGATAGGATATGTTTTCTATATAGACAAGCAGGATATTACGGTAACCGCCAACGGCAAGGATATTGAAAAAGTTCATCTCCTTGCCACCGTCTGGTTTACCGTTGCAGCCGCGGGAATTTACGCGCTGCTGCTGTATTTCCACAAAAGATACTACAAGGTAAAACCTATCCCGCTGATGGTAGTCGGATTTATCATCGCGGAACTGACATTTACCTCAACATTCAATATGTATGAAATAGACAGGGACGTGGTTTACTCGAAACACAGTTCCTATAACCGATATATCACCCTCGGACGGAACACCGTTGAGAAAATTTACGACATGGACGACGGCGTTTACAGAATTGAAAAGGATTTCCAGAGAACGGTAAACGACGCCATGGCATTCGGCTCCTTCGGACTGGGACATTCAAGCTCCACTCTCAACGCCGCGCCCATACAGTTCCTGAGAAAACTCGGCTTCTCCTACGGCGGACATTACATCAGATACAAAGGCGCGACCTACGTTACGGATTCCATATTCGGAATAAAGTACGTTATGGAAAAGGGAAACACGGCGCAGACCACCACGGACGAATTCGGCGTTGAAACTACCGAACCCGCCGAAGTGGCGGCTTCAAAGCATTACGACAAAATGGTCCTTGCCAACGGCGACAGCAAGGAAATAATGTACGTTTACGAAAATCCCTATGCCCTGCCCATAGCGTTCATGGCGGATAATTCAATTGCCAACGTGCAGTTTGGCAGCTGGGACAACCCCTTTGAAAATCAGAATATTCTGCTTTCCGCACTTGTTTCAGATGAAAAGCAGGACTTCTTCAAGCCGATAGACATAAAAGATGTCGTTCCCGAAAACGCCAAGCCCTCTGTTTACGGAAATCATGACAAGTATGTTCCCAGAATAGAGGGGGAGAATTCACATATCGAATTCCTGTTTGACGCGCCCACCGATGATATGATATATATGTTCTTCCCGTCAAACTATGAAAGGAAAGTAAATCTCTGGCTCAACAAAGATTTCCTTGACTACTATTACGAGGGCGGGAACATGAATATCCAGACTCTCGGAAAATTCACCCCCGGCGAGGAAATTTCCCTTATAATGACAATTACCGAGAAAAACGAAGTGCTTTTCAAGGAAAAGTATTTCTACTACCTTGATGAAGAACTGTTCAGCAGCGCAGTTGACGAACTAAGGAAACAGCCGCTGGAAATAGAGTCGTTCAAGGAGGACCACATAAAAGGAACTGTTACTGCACAGAAAGACGGCATACTTTTTACAACCATAGCATGGGAACCCGGCTGGAAGATCTACGTTGACGGCAAACGCACCGAACCGGTAGAACTTATGGACGCGCTTGTAGGTGTTCCCGTATCGGCAGGAACTCACACCATTGAATTTAAGTTCTTCCCCAAGGGCATGACAATCGGAATTATACTTTCAGTCATGGGAGTTATGACCTTAGCGGTAATATGGCTCTACGAACGCAGGGAACGCAATTCCAAATCGGTTCCTGACGCCGCAGAAAACGGTATTCCTGCCGATACACTTTAAGACAAATATATTATTCCGAAAAATGACGCTTTAAAATTAAATAATATATTTCTCAAATTATCGAAAAGCAAAGAGAAGATAAGCATTTAATGTTTATCTTCTCTCTTTTGTTATATTATTTAATTTTCACAGCTATTTTTCTACATAAACATAAGGAGAAATTTTTTCAAGTTTCTTTTCTCCTATGCCCTTTACATTCAGCAGCTCGGAAACATCGCTGAATCCTACTGTTTGGGCATATTCCAGAATTGCGTCAGCGGTTACGCCGCCTATTCCGTTTATTTGCATAAGTTCTTCTTTTGTTGCGGAATTAAGTTCAATTACCGGAGTATTTTCAGCTGCTGAAACAGTTTCGGAAACTTCCGGAATTGTGACCGTTTCTTCAGATTCGGGAGAAATACAAATAAATTCCCGCATTTTATCTAAAGTTTTTTCACCTATTCCGTCAACATTGAGAAGTTCGTCAACTGAATGGAAATACCCGTTATTTTCACGGTAGGAAATTATTTTTTCTGCCGTGGAAATTCCGATACCGCTTATATTTGTAAGTTCTTCCGCAGCAGCAATATTTATATCTATCGGAAAATTTACTATTGAAACGGTTACGGAAGTTTCTTCGGGGATAGTGGTCGATGTGATTGCTTCTTCAAATTCAGGAGAAATACAAATAAATTCCCGCATTTTATCTAAAGTTTTTTCGCCTATTCCGTCAATATTGAGAAGTTCGTCAACTGAATGAAAATATCCGTTATTTTCACGATAGGAAATTATTTTTTCTGCAGTGGAAATTCCGATACCGCTTATATTTGTAAGTTCTTCCGCAGCAGCAATATTTATATCTATCGGGAAATTTACCTGTGCGGCAGTTTCGGTGTCAGACTTATTTTGCGAATATGAATAAGTTTCATCGCCGTTTTCCCATAAATCGCTGTCGTCATATTTTGTTGCATCGGTATAACTGATCCCCTCAAGTTGTTCACCTGAAAGAGTAACTACTGTAGGGATAATTTTTTCTGAAAATTTATCTGAAATTCCATAAAAAGCCATTGATAAAATTGAAATTAATATACAAATGCAAGCCGCAGTATACGCCTTTTTCATAATATCAGCCTTCAATTTGACAAACACAAAATATTGGAACATCGGGGTCGAGAGGTTCTTCCGAAATCACCGCATCGTCCATAAGAGCAATGATGTCAGATGTTTCCATACCCTCGTATTCCGTACAGACATATTGTATCACATTCAAATCCAAAAATCAATAGTTCTGTATAGAAAAAAATGTCATTGACTCTTTCGCAAAGATAGAAAATGTGCGAAAATAGTATCAATGACATATAGCTATATTATACA
>CANRFB010000025.1 GCA_947629785.1 uncultured Clostridia bacterium
GCTGTCCAGTTTTTTGTACAATTTGTAATAAAATCGCGATCTTTATTGTGCTTTATTTTGAAAATTGATTTCCGTGCCAATATTGTAAACCATCTTGACTTTTTTATGAATTTATGGTAAAATGTAGATAACAATAAAAATGTTATGCCGAAAACAATATATAAAAAAATGTATCAGGAGGACGTTATGAACAAGAAAATAATTTTCATTAAACTAAAAACTACTTGCGACAGGATACAACATTTTAAAGAATCGTATGAATCTTTTAAGAACGGTGAGGAAATAAAAAGATATTATAACTTTCCGAAGAATCAGGATACTTCTTACATTAATGAGCTGAGTGGCGGTGAGGAATATTATTTTTTTGCATCTGTTTATGACGACAAAAGCGGTGAAATCAGATTTATCGAATCATTTTTAGGCATCGGGATATATTCCAAAGAAAACAGAAGTATAAGGATAAATGTAAAATATTATTGCAAAGATAATACAATGCTCCGGAGCCTCAGAAAATTATCGGCTTTGAATTTAAATAAGGATTTTGCTGAAAATGAATATGTTGCAATTGAAGAATCGAAATATTTGTTTGAACAGATAGATTTCATTCTCGGAGAAGTGTACAGACCCGAACAGTACAATCGGAAATACGAAAAAATTGATTCCGAATCAAATCTTCACCCATTAGCGCAAAGAAATGAATATTGCCGCAGACAGTATAACCTCAAAGAACCTCAGAAAAATCGGGGAGAATTTCAGCGGGATTATGAGCGTATAATACATTCAAAAGCATTCAGACGAATGGTGGATAAAGCGCAGGTTTTCAGCGCATCGCGTGGAGATTATTACCGTACCAGAATGACACATTCTCAGGTGGTTGCCCAGATCGCAAGAGGAATTGCATCTGAACTGAATTTAAATATTGTTTTAACGGAAGCAATAGCATTAGGACATGACATAGGACACACACCTTTCGGGCATCAGGGTGAAAGAACACTAAATGATATTTTAAATGATAAAATTAAAATAATCAAAAACTGTGAGCTTTTTAAAAAGAATGAGCAGTCTGACGAGCGTTTTGGAGGATTTAAGCATAACTATCAATCAGTAAGAGTTGCATCTCAGCTTGAAGAACAGTATTTTGAAATTGAGGGAATGGATCTTAGTTATCAGACTTTAGAAGGTATGCTCAAGCATACAAAATTAAAAAAAGATCAATTTAAACTTGACGAATTCATATCAGCCGATAATGCCGCCGATGAACTGCATTTTGAAAATGATTTCTGCTCTGCATTGGAAGGACAGATCGTAGCGATCGCTGACGAGATCGCTCAAAGAGGACATGATCTTGACGATGCTCTTTCCTCCGGAATAATGTCATATGACGATTTCATGGATTATATGACAATTAAAAAAGTAAAAAATCTTACTTATATGATAAGTGAAGTTGTTAATAAGAAAAAAGAATTTTCGGAAAAGCACAGGGAATTTTCAGATGAAAACGAATTGACAAACAGCAGACTTGTATCAACAATAATCAAGTATCTTATAAATGATGTTATTTTTACATCGAAAGAAAATATAGAAAATTACGACGTTTATAAATTTGAAAATAACGGTCATACAGTTGATGAACCGCTTATAGCGTTTTCCGATGAAGCCCTGATGATAAGTCAGTTCCTTGAAACAATAATCACAAATAAAGTTATCAATAGTCCGGAAATTGCATTGTTTGACAACAATGGAGGGACAATAGTGAGCGGATTATTCAAAGCTTATTACAATGATCCGAGACTTTTGCATAAGGGCACTCAAAGGAGGATATATTCGGATATCCGCCGTTTTACACAAAATGTTGTAAGTTTTGAACTGGGAAATCATGAAGCAGTAAAAAAAGAAATATATAACATGACAAAAGCTGATCTATCCGATAAAACTGAATATTCTTCAGATTTTATCAAGGAATATATGGTGAAACGAAAGATACTTGTTCGTAATATCTGTGATTTTATTTCCGGAATGACCGATACATATGCAATTAATGAATACAAGAAAATTGAGAAACAATTATAAATTTTAATGCTTTATATATTATAAATTATTTTTGTAAGCCTGATGAAGCGTTCATCAGGCTGCTTTTATAAATTGAAATCAACAGTTCTGCAAGTTCTGCAATATGCAAAAGATTTAATTTTCGGTAAATTACCATTTAATAGCAGAATTGGTTACAAAACGGTTACAAAGGTTACAGAATTATTACAGTTTCGCCCGAAAAGGTTACAATTCGGTTACATTTATTGAATTACGTTTTTTAATATGATATACTTGGTTTATCATATTAAAAGGAAGTGTTCGGATGAATCTGATATTTAAAAATATAATGAAGCTTTTTAAATATGAAAAGCTGGTGTTTTTTGTAATGCTGATATGCGTTTTCTTTTCGGCATTGATATTAAATTTTTCATACGGCTTGTATCAGAATTATCGTGTTCAGAAAAGCGAATCTGAAATTTCACTTAACGAAATTCACCCTGAAATTTCGGAAAATGCTACGCTTTCACGCGGACTTCTTGAAAATTATCTCAGCGTGATAAGTGATGAAACCCTTAATAAAATGAATATCATATACTGCGCTGCCGAGTTCGATGGATTTGATCCTAAAAATTATGCTTATTCCATGATGAGATTCTGCATTAAAGACGGAGAGTATTGTTCATCAAAATATGTGGCAGACATTTGGGATAAGCAGGGCTTGATGGTATCGGGAAGATTTTTTAACGACGAAGAAGAAAAGAACGGCAAAGATGTTGCAATTGTAGGTAATTACGGAAGCGGTTGGAATGAGCAAACGTTAAGCATAAAAAGCGGTGAAAACAGCATAGAGCTTTTCGGACGCAGCTTTCAAGTGATTGGTGAACAGAGAAGCGTCGGAACACCGATCGTTCCGTTTTTGGCAGTTCCGGCAGATACAAAGATCGTTCAATTAGCATTTTCATTTGAATCAAATATAACAAAAAGTGATTATGATGAACTTAAAATTGCAGCCGAAAGCAGCATACCGGGCATACTTACATTTAAAGATATTGAATTTCCCGATACGGAAGCAATTTATTTATATAACAACATTATGTTGATCTCAGTGTTTATTGCAGTATTGTCGGTAATGAATTTTGCAATGCTTTATCATTTTATTCTCCAAGAACGAAGCAGAGATATTGCGATCTTCAGAATTTGCGGCTGCAAAATTTCAAAAGCTGTTATGATCTATCTGGGC
The DNA here is from genome assembly GCA_947629785.1 of uncultured Clostridia bacterium. Lineage (GTDB taxonomy): Bacteria > Bacillota > Clostridia > Oscillospirales > Ruminococcaceae > RGIG8773. The sequence goes on from CANRFB010000025.1 coordinate 3,272, forward strand.
GAATGTTTTGTTTTAAGCGTACCGATTTATATTATCGGAATGATCTTGTATTCATATATTATGCACAGTGTTTTAGCAGGCTTATTCCCGTATATGGAAGCTGCATACAGCAAAATAATTTATGCGGTCATTTTCTTGATATATTTTATCATAATGGCAATAATTTTAAGTATATTAATATACAGCTGCGTCAGAAAAAGTATTATTGATGAATGGAAAGAGGGCGGCAGATAATGGGTGCTTTTATAAGAACAGCCGTAAATACGATCAAAAAGAATATTACAATGAATATAATTACCACTTTGCAGATTTCCGCAGTATTTGTCATAACGGTAATTATGGTTTCTGCTGTGTGCGTCAGATACCGATGTTATACTCCGTTCAGGGATTATTTTGAGGGCAACGGTTTGTTTTGTATATTTTCGGTCGAGGCTTATACAGGCGATCTGGATAAGGTATATGATGTTATTGAAGATACAAATGAACTTATGTCATACCTGCATGGGGCTGAAAAAATTGCTGCTTGTCACCATTTAAGCGCATATGCGGAAGTAAACGATCAGATCTGCGACATTCAAGGTCTTAGCTATGATGATGAAATTATAGACCGGTATGAACCCGAATTGGAATACGGCAGGTGGATAAGCACAGATAAAGAAGCAGATATGATCGAAGCGGTCGTTTCCGAAAATGATTACGGCTGGAATGTCGGAGATATTATTCAGATCGTAATGCTCAATACAGAAACATCTGTAAAAAGAGATGTAAAGATCGTCGGGATCTTAAAGGAAAATACAAAAATACCCGGATTGTTTTCAGCGCGTATCGGAACGGATACATATAATTTATTTTATTATCCTTACAGCTATGAATATGAGGGAAAGCCTTTACTTCTTTTTTCATATTCGCAGCTTGCCGGCTTGGAAAACGCTCCTTTGCAGGGAATATATTCAAGTACTTTGATCCGTTATGATGATTCCGTAAGCGCGGAAGAGATAAAACAGGATCAGCGGCTCATGTCAACAATGGGATGTGTATTTTCAACCGATCTGAAAGAACTTGATAAAAACAGCAAAGACTATCTTCACAGGCATATATATGATCTCTTGCCGATCATAATTGTATTGCTTATTTTAGTTGTTGTCAGCAGTATAAGCAGTTCGGCTCTTTCTACAAGAAAAAGATTAAGAGATTACGCAATATATTATGTAACAGGACTGCAATGGCGGCAATGTATTCTTATTAATTTATTGCAGTCGGTGATAATTATTATATCCGCGTTTATTTTATCGATCGTTTGCGTGGCAGTTCTCAGATATACAAATTTAAGCGATATGTTTTATATTTCGTGGAATAAATATATTTTATTTTCATTTGCTGGAATAACAGTTTTTTATATTATAATATCCATGATAATGCCATTAATAATGATATTTAATGTTACACCAAAACAAATTCTTACAAAGTGAGGAGAGTAAATAATGATACAAGTAAAAAATATTTCTAAAATATATAATAAAGGAAAATCCAACGCTTTTCAGGCATTGGATAATATCAGCTTTTCCGTAGAAAAAGGCGAATTAGTCTCAATAGTCGGAACGTCCGGAGCAGGAAAATCTACGCTTCTTCATATTCTCGCCTGCATTGATAATTATGACGCGGGAGAATATTATATAGATGGTGTTCTCATAAAAAATATAAGCGAAAAAAGGCTTGCGGAAATACGCAATATGAAAATTGGTCTGGTCATGCAGGATTTTGCCTTAGTCGATGATTTTACCGCAATTCAGAATGTAATGCTTCCGTTGGATTTTTCAAAAGAAAAACGCTCTGACAAAAAGGAAAAAGCTATGGCAGCTTTGAGATCTGTCGGCATGGATAAGTTTGCAAATAATCTTTCAAACAAACTTTCGGGAGGTCAGAAACAGCGTACTGCAATTGCAAGGGCAATTGTAAACGATCCCGATGTTATTTTAGCCGATGAACCGACAGGCGCCCTTGACAGCAAGACCGCGTCTGAAATAATGGATTTGTTTAAAATACTTCATAACGACGGCAAAACAATTATAATCGTTACACACGATAAGGAAATTGCTGCACAATGTGAGCGGATAATTGAAATTTCCGATGGAAAGATAGTGTAATTCCGCTGCCGCTGTAAATCAAAAAGCCGGGCATTTTTGTCCGGCTTTAAAAATTAAGATTTTCCGTTTATTATTGAATATATGTCACTTTTCCTGAATCCCGTTGACTTGGCGGCTTCTTTGCAGGCGTCGGCGGGTTTCATTCCCTCGGAAATAAGCCGCCTTGCCTGTTCTGCGGCATCTTCTATGGAAAGTTCCTCCGCGGGCTTTTCCGAACCCGCTCCCTCCACCACAAGAACAAACTCGCCCTTTGGGTTCTTGTCGGAATAATATTCAAGCGCGCCGGAAATGGTTGTTCTGATAACTTCTTCGTGTATTTTGGTAAGTTCGCGGCAGATGGAAATTTTCCTGTCGCCGAAATATTCAAGCATATCCGAAAGTGTTGCCGTCAGCTTGTGGGGGGCTTCGTAAAATATCAGCGTGTGAGTGTCCTTGGCGGCTTCCGCAAGGTGGGAATAACGCTGCTTTTTGGTAACGGAAAGGAACCCTTCAAACGCGAACCGCGAGGGGGAAATTCCGCTTATTGCCATAGCAGAAGCCATGGCTGTAGGTCCGGGAACTACTTCAATGGGAATATCGTTTTCTATGCAGCGGCGGACAAGGTCCTCTCCCGGGTCGGAAATGCAGGGCATCCCCGCGTCCGAAACGACTGCGCAGCTTTCTCCCGAAAGCATACGCTCAACTATTTCCTCCGAGACTTGTTTTACCGAATGTTCGTGATAGCTGACGAGGTGCTTTTTTATGTCAAAATGATTTAGCAGCTTTACGGTGACGCGGGTGTCCTCCGCGCAGATAAAATCCACGCTTTTAAGCGTTTCAACGGCGCGGTAGGTAATATCCCCCAGATTCCCTATGGGAGTTCCCACTACAAAAAGTTTTCCGCTCATATGAGTTTTCCTCCTTCGGGAAAGTTGGTCTTTCCGCCGCCGTATATCTGTAAAAGTTCCTCGGAAAACCCGTTCCCGCCGTTGATGTAAAGCTGTGGCAGGACTTTCATGAACGGTTTTCCGCCTTTGCTGCCGCTTATAAGGAAAAGCCAAGGCGCGGATTCGGGATCTTTGCATACAAAACGCAGTGTTTTTGGTTCAATGCCGTTGTTTTTCATAGCCGAAACAACGTCCGCAAGGCGTTCCGGGCGGTTGCAAAGACAGAGTTTTCCGCCGAATTTAAGGAGTTTTGAAGCCGTCCTGCAAATATCGTCAATATTGCAGAGAATTTCGTGCCTTGCGATGCGCTGGGCTTCGGTAAGGCTTTCAATGCCTGCGTTTGTGGCTTTGTACGGAGGATTGCAGGTTATAACGTCAAGTGTTCCTGCGGGAATATCGCCGTCAAGGGCTTTCAGGTCTTTGCATATGGGGAAAATATTGTCAAATCCGTTCTTTTCAATGGTGATTTTAAGCTGTTCTATAGCCTGCTGTTGGATATCCACGGCGTAGATAATTTTCGGGGAAAAGGTCATCTGCATAAGAACGGCGATTATCCCGCAGCCCGTGCCAATGTCGCATACCTTGTCCTTGTGTCTGGGAGCGGCATAGTCCGCTAACAGAAACGCGTCCGTGCCGAATTTGTGTTCATCGGAAACGCATATTTCCACTTCGTTCCGAAGCGCTTCAAAAGTAAATTCCGACATATCAGCCCACCATCATCTTGCCTTCGGGGTAAACTTCGTTTTTCATTCCCGCGCGGTTTACGGATATTGAGATCGCGAATGAAACAGGTCCTACGCGCCCGATAAACATTGTCAGGCATAGGAGTATTCTTGAAATTGCGTTGCAGAGCGATGAAACGCCCACGCTCAGTCCCGATGTGGAAAACGCGGAGACCGCTTCGTAAGCGGCGTCTATGCCTTGTATGTTGTCGTCAGTGTTGGCATAGAACAGCACACAAGCGGTGAACGAAACCACAAGCGCCGCAAGAACAATAATTGTAAGAGATTTGTAAACGGATTCCTTGTCTATTTTGCGCCCCATGATTATGGTATCACCCTTGTTCTGGATAACGCTGAGAACGGTCATAATGATTATCGCGAATGTGGTAATTTTTATACCGCCGCCCGTTGAACCCGGCGCAACGCCTATGAACATAAGCAGTATGGAGAACAGCTTTGAAATTGAATTCATTGATTCAAGGTCAAATGTATTGAATCCCGCCGTTCGCAGGCTTACCGAGTAGAAAAAGCTTTCGGTTACCTTCGAGCCGAAACTTGCGTTTCCTATGGTCTTGGGATTGTTCCATTCCGTGATTATAGTAAGCAGCGTTCCCGTGACAATAAGGATAAGCGTAAATATCAGCACTATCTTCGATTGAAGCGACAGGCGCTTGTTCTTGCGGTACATGATAATGTCCGTCCATACAAAAAATCCCAGTCCGCCTGCGATTATAAGCAGTGAAACGATTATCATTACAGCAGGGTTGTCCGCAAATGGTGAAAGACTGCAAAACGGCGTTTCCACCGCGCCGATGATGTCAAATCCTGCGTTGCAGAACGCGGATATGGCTATGAAAACCGATATGTAAATGCCTTTCACACCATATTCCGGAACAAAGTAGGTCATAAGCAGAACAGCGCCTATGGATTCGCAGATCGCCGAAATTTTTATAACGTATCTTACAAGCAGCTTTACGTCCGAAAATCCGGAAGTGTTCATTGACTCGGAAGCTACCTGAATGGAGCGAAGCTCTAATTTTTTCCTGATAAGAAAGTTAAAGAACGACACAAGCGTAACAAACCCCAGACCGCCTATCTGTATCATAAGAAGAATGACTATCTGTCCGAAGATGCTCCAGTAAGTTCCTGTATCGACTACCACAAGCCCCGTTACGCAAGTCGCGGAGGTTGCGGTAAATATTGCCGAGACAGGGTCTGTAAACTGCCCTGCCGCCGATGATATGGGGAACATAAGCAGTATGGAACCTATGGCAATTACTATCACAAAGCTGAGTACTATCATAGCCGCGGGCTTTGGGGAAGATTTTGCTTTTGTTTTTGTTGCAGGCATTCTGATTACCTCTGTTCGATAAAATATTCTGTCATTAACAGAACTAATTCATTATAGCATATCCTTTCCGATTTTTCAAGTATAATATTTTTATGTTTAATTTCTTACTACAATTTTCCAAATTGTCGATAATTATATTCAAATATATAAATGATTTTCAAAAAATTGTACATAACATCTTGAAAAATCAAAAACGGTGTGTTATAATTATATGTGTATCTGTGTATCATTGGGAGGGCATAAATTGATGAAACGTTTGACCGTTTTGCTGATAAGCATTATCCTGATACTTTCGGGCTGTTCGGAAAGCGCGGACAGCGGGCAGAATTTTTCGCCGCCGCCTGATTTTCAGCCGCTTAATGAAATAGTTGACGGACGCAGGAATATATATCTTATCGTCAAGAACCTTGACAGCAGTTACTGGGATGTTATGATACAAGGCGCTAAAGACGGCGGAGATGATTTTGACTGTAACGTCTACTACAGCGGAACATATTCCGAGACAGAATGGGAAGCGCATGAACAGCTTATGGATAAAGCCGCCGAAGCAGGCGCGGACGCCATACTGCTTGCCCCCAACGATTCGGTGAAATTATCGGGAAAGATAGACGAGATATACGGCAATGGCATACATATCGTGCTTCTTGATACTATCGCAAATACCGACAGCTACGACATTTGCTATATGACCGACAACCTTATGGCAGGTCAGCAGGCGGCGGAGGAAATGATAAACCTGCTGAAAAAAGGCGGCGTTTCCGAAAACGAAAGCGCACAGATCGGTATGCAGGTGGGAGCGGCTTCGTCCCAGACAATAAGCGAAAGACTTGCGGGATTTATCCAGTACTGGAGCAGACACGCCCCCGAAAAATGGGAAATAATCCCCGATATAAAATGCAATAACGGCTATCTTGATGAAGCAATCGTCTGCGCCGAGGAACTGCTTGAATATCCCGACCTGCGAGGGGTTTTCGGAACGAACAACAGTTCTACCATAGGATTTGCAAAGATAATAAAGGAACACGGGCGGAAAGACATTGCCGTGGTGGGCTTTGACTATTCCGAAGAAATGGCGGAACTTATAAACGACGGCGAATATATGGCTTCCACAATGCTGCAAAAGCAATACTATATGAGTTATACGGGGATAGAAACAGCTCTGAAACTTATCGACGGCGAAGAAGCACCGGTAAAATTTGCCGATATGGGCGTTGTGGCAGTAAATAAAGATACTATTGATCAGCCTGAAGTGCAGGAAGCGCTCCGGCATAATTGAGGGCAATTATGGGAAAAGAAAAATATATTGATTCACCAAAGGAAATAAGCGGAAAAGTTTCGTTTATCCGAATGCTGATAATATACATCATAATATGCGGAGCAGGCGTTGCCGTTCTGCTTATAAGCTTTAACGGACTGATAAAAAATCAGGACAGAATGCTTACCGAGGACATATGCAGCCTTGTTACCGAAAAAATGAACAGTTCCATAAGCTATATGACAGGTTCGGTGGAGAATATGGCAGCGGGGCTTTCCGCACAGGGGCATGACGATCTTCGGGAACTGTACGGTATACTTTCGCAGGATAACATCGGCAGCGGCTATGTAAGTATGGGATTCATTGACGATGAGGATAATATATACGCTTCCGGAACCGAGCTGAACGAGTTTGAAAAATGGGGCTTGCTCGACGTTGCGAAACTTGCGGATCCTGTTTCCATATCCCCGCCGTACCGTTCGGGAAAAACAGGTCAGCCGGTGTTTACAATGTTTGCGAATTATACCTATGGCGGCGGGAAACACGGCTACCTTTTCCTTACATACCCGCTGAAAGAAATTCAGAATATGGCGTATACCGAATCCCTGACCGATGACGCGGAAATCTGGCTCATGGAAGCGGCTTCGGATAATATAATCCAGTGCGCGGGCTCTAATAAATATTCAATAGGCAGCTGGAACAATGCGCTTTTAGAGATAAGAAAGAATATTGACTCCGGATATCAGGACGATTACAGCGAATGGAAAAGCAAAATGGATTCGGGCATAAGTACCGCGAACATCACCTACAAAATAGGCAGCGAAACCTATACGCAGGTGTATTCAAAGATAAATTTCATGTACGGCTGGTATGTTGTGGTAAGAATACCCAGCAGCTCTCTTTCCTCGGCGATACAGCAGTTCAGGGTAAGCGTGTTGTTGTTCCTGATAATATATTTTATGGCTACGGTGATAATGTTCGCAGTGTTCCATAAGCGTGAAACGGAGGAAAAGAAAGTCCTTGCAAATCTTTCCGTACATGACCCGCTTACTTCTGCCCTTAACAGACGGGCTTTTGATTTTACCGCGGAACAGTATGTTGAAAAATCTTCCAAGAATGAAGCCGCGCTGCTTTTCATAGACGTGGACTTTTTCAAGCAGGTAAACGACAAGTTCGGGCATGAAGCAGGGGACAGGATACTTGTGGGATTTTCCGCCGCGTTAAAGGAAATTTTCGGAGAGAGCAGTTATATATCAAGATACGGCGGCGATGAATTTGTCCTGCTTGTTCGTAACGGCGATAAAGACAAGGTAAGCGGAATGATAGAGCTTCTTCGGGAAAAGGCAAAGTCGGTAAAACCCTGCGACAATGCGGAGGAATACGGCGATTTTACGCTTACGTTCAGCTGCGGAGCGGCAATGTTCCCGAATGACGCGGACGATCTTAAAGGGCTTGAATCCTGCGCTGACGACGCGCTTTACACAGTTAAGAAGAACGGCAGAAACGGCTATGGCTGGTACAGGAAATAGTTAAAAGGAGAATTTTGAATGATCGTAAGACAAAATGAAAAGAAGAAAGCCAAGTTCAGGGTGTCTTTTCTGTTTTTGTTTATATTTGCAAGCTTTGCGGTGTGTTTTGTGCTGTATATGAAAGAGGATTTTGAAATTTCCTCCGACATGATCGAGCCTGCCGAGGAAGCCGTTGTTTATGTAGAGCCTGTCGTTTCGGCAAATACGGTAATAAATCCCGTTCCTGCCGGAGGAAAAGCTGACAGCAGCTATTATGACAATGCGGTATTTATCGGAAGTACCGTACTTGCGGGACTTTCGGACTATGGATTTTCAGGTTCGGCGGAAATGCTGCTGTCGGATTCCATAAACCTTGGAAATTTCGATACGGTGACCATTTCTGCAAACGGCGTTGAAAGCAGCATTTCCGATGCGGTGCTGCGTTCGGGCGCGGGGAAAGTATACATTATGGTAGGAATAGACGATATTGGTTCCGGGATAACTTTTGACGGTCTGGAAAAGGTCATTGACGGCATAAAAGGACAGGGCGGCGCGGATATTTACCTGATGTCGCTTCTTCCGGTAACTGCCGAAAACGAAAGCCGTCTTGCGCTCAATTCGGATATTGATGATTATAATTCCCGACTTCTGGAATTTGCAAATAGTAAGAATGTGTTTTATCTTGACGTGAATACGGTTTTCAAGGGCAACGACGGAAAGCTTGCGGCTTCCGAAGCGGAATTAAATGGTATAAAATTAAAAAAATCAGGCTATGAACGCCTTTCGGATTACATACTTACCCATGTCGGCTGATGAATGGTGGTAGTTTATGGTTGTTGAGTGTCTGGTAATATTCGGACTTATTCTTGTGGTAATAGTTTCCTGCATAAGGGCAAAGAAAAAGCGTTATGCGTTGGCGACCGTTCCGCTGCTTATACTTCCGCTGACGAATGTGGCGGCGTATTTTGTTTCGGGAGGTCTGGCGGGGCTTCTGCCTATGGATAAATTTACGGTGTATACGGCAATAAATGTCATTTCCGCACTTGTTTCAAGCTGTCTGGTGGGAATGATGTCCCAGAAGCTTCTGAAAAAATCATCAAGGGCGGCGTATGTGATAATGTCGCTGATTTTCAATATTGTTCTGGCGGCAATACTGATTTACAATATGTATTACGGAAAGTAAAGAATTTACAAAAATGTGTTGACGAACATTCGTTTATGTGGTATAATAATATCCGTGTATTGATGCTTGTAGGCTTGGAGGCTTGGCATGGACGGAGCAAATGATTTTATAGAAATAGACGGTGTTGTGGAATCGGTCACATACTGTAATCCGGAAAACGGTTACATTGTGCTTGACCTCGATATAAAAGATGAATATATCACGGTCGTCGGGGAACTGGGAGACATAGAAGAGGGCGAAGAACTTACCGTTATGGGCGAATATGTACGCCACCCGAAATACGGTATGCAGTTCAAGGCAGTGGGCTGTCAGAGAAAACTTCCCCATACCGTTGAAGCAATACGCAAGTACCTTGTATCAGGCGCGGTAAAGGGAATAGGTCCCACAATTGCCAAAAGAATAGTAGATGAGTTCGGCGAAAGGTCGCTGGAAGTCATTGAGAACGAACCTGAACGCCTTAGCAGAGTGAAAGGCATTACTTCAAAAAAAGCAGAGGAGATTTCCTCGTCTTTCAAGCAGGTTTTCGGAATAAGAACATTGGTGATATTTCTTTCACAGTATGGAATTTCGCCGTCAATTGCGGTAAAAGCATGGCATAGGTGGGGAAAATACGCTGTTGATATTATTAAGGAAAATCCTTACAGTCTTTGCGGATATGATATTGAACTTCCATTTGAAAAAGCCGAGGATATGGCTGATAAAATGGAGCTTCCCACGGACAGCTTTGACCGTATTTCGGCGGGAATATCCCACATTCTGACGGTGAATACCAATTCGGGGCATACCTGCCTGCCTTACGACAGACTGAAAGCCGCCGCCAAAGGGCTTCTTGACGTAAGTGAAAGCGATTTTGAAAACTGCATAAACGAAGAACTTGAACAGGAAAACTTCGTAAAGTATGAAAAAAACGGCAGACCCTTTATTTTTCTTCCCGAATACCATACCGCGGAACAGTATATTGCCAGCAGATTACAGGCGCTGAATTCTTTCCTGAAAGACACCGGCGACGATATTTCGCGGCTTATTGAAGCAGAAGAAATTGCCAACGGTATTTCCTATGCCGAACAGCAGAAAAAAGCTGTTTCCCTTGCTCTTACTCAAGGATTTATGATACTTACCGGAGGTCCGGGAACGGGAAAAACCACCGCGCTTAACGCCATAATTTCCCTTTATGACAAGCGGGGAATGAAAGTAATGCTTGCGGCGCCTACGGGAAAAGCCGCAAAAAGGCTTTCCGAACTTACGGGGCGGGATGCAAAGACCATACATCGCCTGCTGGAAGTGGTTTTTGATCAGGGCGGAAAACAGCGGTTCAAGCACTGCGAAAGCGATCCCGTTTCCTGCGATGTTATGATCGTTGACGAAATGTCAATGGTAGATACTCTGCTTTTTGAGGCGCTTTTAAGGGCGATGAAACTTTCCTGCCGGCTTATAATGGTAGGGGACAGCGATCAGCTTCCCTCGGTGGGCGCGGGAAACGTTCTGAAAGACATGATAGACTGCGGCAGACTTCCCGTTGTAAAGCTGACGGAAATTTTCCGTCAGGCGCAGCAAAGCTGTATCGTTACAAACGCACATAAGATAGTTCACGGCATAAAGCCGGATCTTTCACGCAAGGACAGCGATTTCTTCTTTATGCAGCGCCTGAACAGCAGTTCTGCGGCGGAAACGGTAGTCAGCCTTGCGGCGGAAAGACTCCCCAACGCCTATGAATATTCTCCCATAGAGGACATTCAGGTGCTTTGTCCGTCAAGAAAGAACGATCTCGGCGTTGTGAAAATGAATGAACTTCTCCAGAATTCCATAAATCCCGCCGATCCGCAGAAACCTGAAGTAAAATGTCAGATGTGTACTTTCCGCAAAGGCGATAAGGTCATGCAGATAAAGAACAATTACGACATATCATGGTCGAAGAACGGCGAGCGTGGTACAGGTATTTTTAACGGAGATATTGGTATAATCTTAAATATAGCTTCATCTAAAACCCTTGAAATAGATTTTGACGGCAGAATAACAATTTATCCTTATGAAATGCTCGATCAGCTGGAACTTGCATATGCCATCACCGTACATAAAAGTCAGGGCAGCGAGTTCAACGCGGTAATAATCCCGCTGCTTGCAGGATATGACAAACTTTGTTACCGCAACCTGCTTTACACCGCAGTGACAAGAGCCAAGAAGCTGCTTATAATAGTGGGTTCTGCTAAAGTGGTTGACAGTATGGTAAAAAATGATCGGCAGATGTTAAGATATACCTGTCTGAGAGACATGATCGAAAAGGAGATAAGTTCCCATGACGGAAATTCTTGACAGGTGCGGAAGATACCTGTCAGATATATTTTTCCCCAACAGGTGTCCTTTCTGCGGAAAGTTTATCATGTGGAACGAGTATGTTTGCCGTGATTGTGACGAAAAGCTTGAAAGGGCGGACGATGTCATTTGCCGGAAATGCGGCAGACGGGAATGTATGTGTGATAAGCCGCACGAATATGATATGGTGTTTGCGGCGTTATTTTACAATAAAAAGACGATCAGGAAAGCAATAGTTGAGTTTAAGCTGATCGGAGATGAAAATATTGCAAGGTATGCCGCGGAGGATATTGCCTGCCATATGGATCAGGAAAATATCCCCAAGCCCGACTTTGTTGTGCCCGTTCCCATGGGCAGGAAGAAACAGCGCCGCCGCGGACACAATCAGGCGGCGATATTTGCAAAGTGTCTGGGCAAACGCCTCGGCGTGCCTGTGAGAAATGATATTATTTTCAAATATGACACCAAGGACGAGCAGCACGCTTACGGCAGGGAAGAGCGCAAGGAACGCGTAAAAATTCTGTTTTTCACGAAAAATGTTCCTCTTGACGGAAAAACAGTGTGTTTATGTGATGATGTAATGACTACGGGTTCGACTTTGAATGAATGTGCCGCGCTGCTGAAAGCATTGGGAGCGGTATCGGTGATCGCCGCCGTGTGCGCTTCTGCGGAAATCAAAACATCTATGGAAGAGGGTACTTGAAATGGATATAGGCATAGATCTGGGAACGGCAAACGTTCTGATCGCTGTCGGAAATAAAGGAGTAGTCCTGAACGAGCCGTCGGTGGTGGCTTTCAATAAAAAGACCAACGAGGTAATAGCCGTCGGGAACGACGCCTACAAAATGATAGGCAGGACTCCCGATCATATAACAGTCGTAAGACCGTTGAGCGACGGGGTTATTTCAGACCATAAAATGACGGAAAAGATGATAATGGCTTTTATCGAAAAGGTCACCGGCAAGCAGCTTTTTATGCCTAATATAATAATGTGTATACCGTCGTCAATAACCGATGTGGAAAGCCGCGCCGTTGTGGAAGCCGCTAAGATCGCAGGGGCAAGGCAGGTCTATCTTATAGAAGAACCCGTGGCGGCGCTCATGGGAGCGGGAGTGGATATTTCCTCCCCGAACGGGAATATGGTGGTGGATATAGGCGGCGGAACAACGGATATAGCGGTAATTTCCATGAACGGCGTTGTAGTCAAGCTTTCAATGAAAATGGCAGGGGAAAAGATGGATAAGGCTATTGTAAAATATGTGGGAAACCGCTACAGAGTCCTTATCGGAGAAAAGACCGCAGAGACGGCAAAAATGGCTGCCGCCGATGTGTTTTCACCTGACGGAAGCAGAAAGGTGCTTATTAAAGGACGTCACCTTGTCCGCGGACTTCCGGAAAAGATAGAGGTCAACGATTACGATATTTACGAAGCGATCATAGACTGTGTAAGGGAAATAATTGACGGCGCGAAGAATGTTTTCGAGCGCACGCCTCCCGAACTTGCAGGGGATATTTACCGCAACGGAATTTATCTTACCGGCGGCGGAGCGCTTCTTTACGGGCTGGACAGGCTTATGACATCGGAACTGGGCGTAAAGTGCAATATTGCCGAAGATCCCATGTCCTGCGTTGCAAAAGGCACTAAGTATGCGTTCAGAAACATCGACAAGCTTCTGGACGGGTTTGAACACGTTTCAATGTATAAATAAAATAGTATAATACAAGCTTTCTTTCGCATATTCTGTAACGGTCTATCAAGCGCGAAAGGAGCTTTTATTATGAAATGCACACTTGCGGAACTTCGCAATAAGGAAATTATAAATATCAGGACGGGCGAACGTCTGGGATATGTGGACGATATAGAATTTGATACGGAGGATTCTTCCGTAAAATCCTTTATCGTTTACGGCAGGGCAAGGCTTTTCGGACTTCTTGGCAGAGACGACGATATAATTATAACTTGTAAGGATATTGAAATTATCGGCGTTGATACCATGCTTATTTCGGTAAATGAAACAGATTTGGCAAAAAGGCACTCCGTAGGACTGAAAAATTTGTTAAAATAGCACAATAATTATGACTTGCAATTCTTATAAAAATGTGGTATAATATTTAGGCAATGTTTGTGAAAACGGGAAACCGTTATGCACAGAAATTCGCACGCATGGGTTTTTACCGGCGGTGCTTTCCCGAAATAAAGCTTCCGGTAAGTGAGACTATGCGGAGGAAAATAACCATATTTTATAGGAGGAACTACAAATGGGCGTAGTATCAATGAAACAGCTTTTGGAAGCAGGCGTTCACTTCGGTCACCAGACCAGAAGATGGAACCCGAAAATGGCTCCGTATATCTTTACGGAAAGAAACGGCATCTACATCATCGACCTTCAGAAAACAGTAAAGAAGCTTGACGAAGCGTATAACTTCATCAAGTCCGTTGCTGAAAACGGCGACACCGTTCTCTTTGTCGGCACAAAGAAGCAGGCGGGCGATTCCGTTAAGGAAGAAGCTGTCCGCGCAGGCGTTCACTATGTAAACGCAAGATGGCTCGGCGGTATGATGACCAACTTCAAGACCATTCAGAGACGTATTCAAAGACTTGAACAGCTTCACAAGATGGAGGAGGACGGAACATTCAACCTCCTGCCCAAGAAAGAAGTTGTTAAGCTTCAGCTTGAAATTGAAAAGCTTGAAAAATACCTCGGCGGTATCAAGACAATGACAAAACTTCCCGGCGCACTCTTTATTGTTGACCCCAGAAAAGAAAAGATCGCCGTTGCCGAAGCAAAGAAACTGGGTATTCCTATCGTTGCTATCGTTGATACAAACTGCGATCCCGATGACGTTGATTACGTTATCCCCGGAAATGACGATGCTATCCGCGCCGTTAAGCTTATTGCAGGCGCAATGGCTGACGCCGTTATCGAGGGCAGACAGGGCGAGCAGGAAGCTGTTGCTGCCGAAGAGGCAGAGGCAGAAGAAGCTGCTGAATAATTTCAGAATTAACATACGAAATTCACGGCAGGCGGCAATTGTCTGCCGTATTTCGGAAATGATGAATTTTTAGGAGGAATAAAAATGGCTGTATCCGTACAGGAGATCAAAGACCTTATGAAAGCTACCGGCGTTGGTATGATGGACTGCAAAAAGGCTCTCGAAGAAGCAGAGGGCGACACTGAAAAGGCAGTTACCATTCTCCGTGAAAAGGGTCTTGCCACACAGGCTAAGAAAAGTTCCAGAGTTGCCGCGGAGGGTATCGTTACTTCCGTTGTTGAGGGTAACGTTGGTGCTGTTGTAGAAGTAAATATCGAAACCGACTTTGCTGCAAACAACGATGAATTCAAAGCATTCGTTGCAGCTGTTGCAAAGACCGTTATTGAAAAGGATCCCGCAGATGTTGACGCGCTGAAAGCTGCAACTATCAGCGGCGGAAGCAAGAGCGTTGAGGAAACACTTCAGGATCTGTTTATCAAGATCAGGGAGAACATGGTTATCCGCCGTTTCAAGAGACTTGAGGGCGTGCTTGTTCCTTACGTTCACGGCGGCGGAAGCATAGGCGTTATGGTAAAACTTGACACGGATCTTCCTGCCGATAAGGTATTTGAAGTAGGTAAGAACTGCGCACTTCAGGTTGCCGCTATGAACCCTGCATATCTGAACAGAGAATCCGTTCCCGCGGAAGTTCTCGACGAGGAAAAGAAGATAATCATGACCCAGATGGCGGAAGACCCCAAGATGGCTTCCAAGCCCGAACAGGTAAGAGCAAAGATCGCAGAGGGCAAGGTCGGCAAGTACTACAGTGAGAACTGCCTCCTTGAACAGGCTTATGTAAAGGACGACAAGATGAACGTTCAGAATTACATCAAGACTGCCGCAAAGGAACTTGGCGGAAATATCAATGTTGTTGAGTATGTCCGCTTTGAAAGAGGCGAGGGCATCGAAAAGAAGAAAGACGATTTCGCTGCCGAAGTTGCAAGCATGGCAAGCGGCAACAAGTAATTCTAAAGAATAATTCAACGGCGTTTCCGGATTCCGGAAACGCCGTTTTTATGCGCTTAACCCCCCGAACTGAATGTTCGGGGGTTTTTGGTTACTGTCCGTTAAGACCGTTTTTCTTTATAAGTTCCGCATAGTCCTTGAAAGCATAGTTCAGGTCAACGTCACCGTCAATGCCTTTGACAGAACCGGTGGAAGAATACTGCCACATTCCGTAATGACCGTCATAGTTGTCGTTGAGTTTTTCTTCATCGCCCCAACTTGCGATCCATATGTCGTATTTCTTGATACGCGACATAGTTACATTGTCGGCGAAGAATTTCGAGTAACTGTAAAGTGTGGCGTAATATCCTGCTTCTTCAAGCTCGGTCATAAACGCGACTATAATATCGGTAACTTCCTTGCGGCTCATTTTTTTGTAAAATTCTTCCTCAATATCCAGAACAAGCGGGTAGGCGGGGTCATATTTTTTTATTCTGCTGAGGAAATATTTTGCTTCTTTGCGGGCTTCCGAAACGCTTTTTGCATATGTATAATGATAGAAACCATAGTCAATGCCGTACTTTTCGCAGCCTGCAACATTCTTTTTAAGGTATTCGTCGGTATTTTCGCTGCCGTAGGAACTTCGGATCATTACAAAATCCACGCCGTCAGAAGCAACTTTTTTCCAGTTTATGCTGCCTTGCCATTTGGAAACGTCAATACCTTTCATCACGTCATTATAAACTGTTACGCTGAAATTTCCGGTCACGCCGTTTGCTGCAGTGACGTTAATAACAGCCGAACCCGTTCCTACGGCTTTAACAAGTCCCGTTGAGGAAACTTCCGCTACATCTTCGTTATCCGAAGTATATGTAAGAATGTCATAAACCCCCAAAGGATAAATAATAGGCTCTATCTGGAATTCTTTGCCTTTGCGGATCATGGCTTCCCGATCGACAAATCCGATGGATTCGGGTTCACCTTTTACTGCCTCGGTAGTTCCGTCCGGGTTGGTTACGTTAAAGTAAATATTTGCACGTCTGCCGCTGGTGGTGGTCATACGGATTTTAGCTTCTCCGTAACCGATAGCGGTAACGAGTCCGTTTTCGTCTACATCTACAACTCTTTTGTTGAAATTATAGTATATAATGTAATCGTCCGAACGCAAAGGACTGAATGTCATTTTGATCTGAAACGTATCGCCTATTACGAGGTCATTATGCAGTGGGACTTTCATATGAATACTTCTTGCGGGAACCGTTACTTCGCGGTTGTCCTCGCTGAAACTTCCCGCTGCGGCGGTATCTTCTTCCTTGTTAAGTTCGGGATCGGTCGTTTCGGACTGTTCGGAGCTTTCTTCCGATTGCTCGTCGGCGGAATTTTCGTCACTTTCCGTTTCGGTATCCGTTTCCGATGTAAGAACGGTATTATCATCGGAAATGGTTTCGGACTGCTGGATCTCGCTTTCATCGGCAAAGACGGCGAAAGCGTTGGGAAGCGCAGCACTGAATGTCATGCAGAGTGACAGCGCAGCCGCAATAATTTTTTTCTTTCTCATTTTTGTATCTCCTTGATTTTGTTCTTTCTTTTATTCTATAATAATACAGGCTTTTTGTCAAGCATTTTGCTGATTTTCTATAAATTTACAGATTTTCGCTCGAAATATACCGAAGATGGGGAAATATCAGCTGCATTTTTCGGGGAAATATACATTGTACCACACGAGGAAAATGAACACGGTCCATATTTTTCTGCTGTTGTCCGCTTTTCCGTTTCGGTGGTCGTCAAGAAGTTTTATAAGCAGTTCCGTGTTGAAGAAATGTTCCGCGGCGGAGGAGGTGAATTTTTCCTTTATTATGCCGTAATATTTGTCCTCTTTCAGCCATACCCTTATGGGAACGGGGAATCCTAACTTTTTCTTGTTGGCGGTCTGTGGCGGTGCGGAACGGAGAGCCGCTTTTCTCATGGCAAATTTTGTGTTTTCCTCGGTAACTCTGTACTTTGTGGGAATTTTCTCCGCAACAGCCATGACTTCCTTGTCAAGGAACGGCACACGCAGTTCCAGACTGTTCGCCATGGACATCTTATCCGCTTTCAGGAGAATATCTCCCGTCATCCATAGGTGCAGGTCGAGATACTGCATTTTTGTGACTGCATCGGCATCTTTTACTTTATCGTAGAACGGTTTGGTAATTTCCATAGCGTTCGGGGCGTTGGTCTTTATTTTCAGAAGTGCTTTGCGCTCCTTTTCGCTGAACATATAAGCGTTGCCTATGAAACGTTCTTCAAGATCTTTTCCTCGGCGCACAAGGAAGTTAAGACCTCGCTTTGCGGGGAGTTTTGAAGCTATCGTTCCTATGGCTCGTCTTATTGGTCGGGGAATGGCATTATACGCGGGAACGGACATTGGTTCTTTGTAGATATTATATCCGCCGAAGATCTCGTCCGCGCCTTCTCCCGAAAGAACGACTTTCACATATTCCGAAGCTTTCTTGCAGACAAAGTACAGCGCGATACAGGAGGGGTCTGCAAGAGGTTCGTCCATGTGGTACTGTATTTTTGCGATACTGTCCCAGTATTCTTCGGGAGAAATCACCTTGCTGATGTTTTCTTTGTTTATATATTTTGAAAAATCCTTTGCCCAGCCTATTTCGTTGTATTTTTCATCTTCTCCGAAACCTACCGTAAATGTTTTGTCAACATTTGCCACGGCGGCAACATAACTGGAATCCACACCGCTGGAAAGGAAGCTTCCTACTTCCACGTCGGAAATTTTATGCGCTTCCACGGAATTCTTGAAAATATCTGAAATTTCGTCCACCCAGTGGTCAAGGTCGTGGGTGTCATCGGGCTTGAATTCAATATCCCAGTATCGGGAAACGGACAGGTTCCCGTTTGAATATTTGAAATAATGCGCAGGGAGAAGCTTGAAAACGTTCCTGAAAAATGTTTTTTCTGTAGGGGAATACTGGAAAGTCAGGTAATTTTCCAGAGCGTCCTCGTTAAGTTCCTTTCTGAAATCGGGGTGAACGAGGAAAGCCTTTATCTCCGAACCAAACATGAAAGTATCGCCCATTACCGCATAATACATAGGCTTTATTCCGAAGAAATCCCGCGCCCCGAAAAGTTCCTTTTTCACCGTGTCCCATATGACAAAAGAAAACATTCCCCGAAGCTTGTTCAGGAGTTTCTCACCGTATTCTTCATAGCCGTGGATAAGGACTTCCGAGTCGGTGTTTGTTCGGAACTTGTGTCCCGCCTTGACAAGTTCTTCACGGATAATTTGGTAATTATAAATTTCGCCGTTGAAAAGCAGGACTTTTGTTTTGTCCTCGTTATAGATAGGTTGGTCGCCCGAAGAGGAGATGTCGATGATACTCAGTCTGCGGAAACCGAGGGCAATATCGCCGTCTATGTATTTTCCGCCCGAATCGGGACCGCGGTGTATAATTTTATTCATCATTTCCTCTATAATTTTATTTGAATCATTCTGCAAATTGGTAAATCCCACAAATCCGCACATAAAAAGACCTCCGTAATGAAAATTCTGCATGGATCCTTGATTAAAATATACTATTTTATTATACCGCATTATTACCTGATTTGCAAGCAAAATCACTAAATTTTCATAAATAAGAATTTTTTGTAAATCATGCGGTAATAGTGAATAAAAAGCGCCGCCTGAAATAATCGGCAGCGCCTTTGCTGTTAAATTCCCAGTTGTTTCCATATTTCGTTTTCGGATACATATTCACCGTTTTCAATTTCTTTTTCGGCAATTTCCATTCTTTCACGTTCTTCCGGCGTGACTTTTGTAAAATCGGGATCCCACGCCAATATAAAACGTTTTACCATTTCATATATAGGTGACATAATATCGCTCCTTTACGAAAGATAAAAGAACATTTTATATTTGTGTGAAATGTTTTTAAAGGCAATACCGCACAAAGATTGTCGTGCAGATGCGCCGTCAGATTTTTTGTCAGATTGACTGAAAATTCCGCAGGAATACTCGCGTATTTCAAGGAATTTTCGGGCAATATGACGGAAAATATGCAAGCAGCTGTGCGGCAAAGCCGTAAGGCGGTCTTTGCGCGGTATTGCCTTAATCTTTCCCTTTGAAAAATGCTCCCACAAGCTTCGGACCTGCGTTGGCGGCGATAACTCCGCCTATGCGGAATGACATTTCCGGCGGATAGCCCAGCTTTTTGGTAAGTTCCTTTGCAAGTTCCCGCTCCGCGTCCTCAAAATATCCGTAAACCAAGCAGTAGGGCGTTTTGGGAATTATCCTGTCGGCGGTGATCTCCACTACTTTCGGGATAATTGCTTTGTCTCCGCGGACTTTCGCGTCTGTGGAGGAAACGCCTCCCTTTATTTCAATTACAGGGCGCAGTCCCATAAGTTCGCCCACAAAAGCGGCGGCGGTGCTTACCCGTCCCGAACGCTTTACAAATTCCAGAGAGTAACAGCCGAAATGCACTTCTGCGCAGGAAAGCCAGTCCTGCATATAAGCGATGGCTTCATCTGCGGTCGCGCCGTTTTCTATCTTTTCAGCGGCTTTTATAAGCGGGAATCCGTAAACGCCGGTGTAGTTCCCCGAATCAATGACATGGACTTTGTATTTTCCCTCGGCTTCGGGGTTGTTTTCAAAGAAATTCTTTACCGCCATTACAGCGTTGTTGTAGGTGTTTGAACCGAGAGACGCAATAGCAACGTATATAAGGTCGCTGTAACCCTGTTCGTAATATTCCTTGTAAAGTTCCTCAAATTCAAACGCCGTTATCTGCGCATGGGTAGGGAAGTCCTTGGAATTGATTATCATGTCATAATATTCCATATAGTCGTAATCACGGTCAAAGAAAGATTTTTCACCTAAAGTAATGGGAAATCTTAATATGCGTATGTCATACTTTTCCTCATATTCCTTGGGAATATCGGACGCCGAGTCGGTCATAAGCTTTATCTTGCTCATTGTTGTTCATTCCTTTCAAAAATTCAATAATTAGTCCCAACTGTATTTTGTTAACTGTCCCTCCGAGGCAAGGTCGGGAAAATCCCACTGCCGCAGGACTTCGTAAACCGCAATTGCCACGGAATTTGATAAATTAAGGCTTCGCAGCCTTGGGCGCATAGGTATCCGCAGACAGCTTTCCTTATTCTGAACGAGCAGGGATTCTGGAAGTCCCGCGTCTTCTCTTCCGAAAACAAGATAGCTGTTGTTGGGGAATTTCACATTGCTGTATGTGTTAAGCCCCTTTGTGGTGAAATAGTAGAAATTTCCGCCTTTGTTTCTTGTGAAAAAATCGTTCAGACCGTCATAATATGTAATATCCAGTTCGTGCCAGTAGTCCAGCCCGGCACGTTTCAGGTTTCTGTCGGTAACTTCAAATCCCAGCGGCTTTATAAGATGAAGCCTTGCTCCGGTAACGGCGCAGGTTCGGGCGATATTTCCGGTATTCTGGGGAATCTGCGGTTCTACAAGTACAATGTTTAAATTATAAATATCAAGCGCTCCTTACATCTGTTCATAATCGCAAAGTGTGGGGTTTTCTATAAGGAAATTCAGACAGCGTTCCAGCATAATGCCGTCGCGGACGTCTGTGGAATAGCTGTAAGTAGTCTTTATGGCAAATTCCAGAAACGCCGTTGCGCGGTTCATGGCGATAGGGAGACTGTCTCCGCGGAGAATAGAGCCTGTCAGCACGGAAGCAAAAACATCGCCTGTTCCGGGATAACTTGCGCTTATAAGATTGTAGGGAACGAGCCAGAACTTGCTGTGTTCACGGTCATAGCCGACGTTGTAAGCCTTTCCGTCGGAGAAAACACTGGTTATTACCACAATATCGGGACCCAGTTCAGAAAGTCGGACGAGATAGCTTTTTATCTTCTGCATGGTGACATCGGGCTGATTGGGGTCTTCGCCAAGAAGCATTGCCGCTTCGGTGATATTGGGAGTGATTATGTCGGCAATCGCCGCTAATTCGCCCATTCTGGAACGGAGTTCCTGCGTGCAGGTCTTGTATGGTTTGCCGTTGTCCGCCATAACTGGGTCTACTACTTTCAGGGAATTTTTGTAATACTCGAAAAATTCCAGACAGTGGTCTATCTGCTCTTTTGAAGCAAGGAAACCGCTGTAAACGCAGTCAAATTTGTAATCGAGCCGCTTGTAATGTTCCAGAGCGGAGGGGATATAGTCGGTCAGGTCGCGGAGGACTACATCTCCGAAACCGCCCGTATGTGCAGAAAGTATCGCCGTGGGAACGGGGCATACCTGTATTCCCTGCGCTGACATTGTGGGCAGTATCACCGAAAGGGAACATCGTCCCACTCCGGACAGGTCATGAATTGCCGCAACTGTTGCGGGCTTTTGGTACATATAGAAACTTCCTTTCGGTCAATATTCTCTTACTATTGCAAATGCCATATATCCCACATAGAACAGGAAAAGTATAATTCCCTCTATGCGGTTGACATTTTTCTTTGTTGTGCAGAAAATATATGCAATTATCGAAACTGCAATAAGAATCAGCATATCCGTCATAGCCTTTGTGTCTATATTTGCAATCGGGGTTATAACAGCAGAAGCGGGGAGAACGAAAAGTATATTGAAGATGTTGGAGCCCACAACATTTCCCACGGCAATATCGCTTTCGCCTTTTCGGGCAGCCATAATGCTTGTTACAAGTTCGGGCAGGGAAGTTCCCACCGCAACGATCGTCAGTCCTACAAGAGTTTCGCTCATTCCCAGACCGAGGGCGATTTCCTTTGCGCTGTCAACAACAAGTTCGCCGCCTATGACTATCCCCGCAAGACCGCCGATTGTGAAAAGAATACTAAGTCCTATGCCGTACTTCGGCTTTTCTTCTTCCTCGGCAGTACCTGCGGCGAGCTTTTCCTTTCGGGTCGCAAGAGCGGAAGATATTACATTGAAAAGGAATATTGCCATGAAGATAAGCATTATTACGGCGTCGTTCCGCGCGATGGTGTTTGCAGAGCCGTTTCCGAAGAACACGTCAAAGGACATGGCGGCAAGGGCGAGTGTTGCTATCAGCATGAACGGATAGTCCGATTTTACTATCTGTTTCTGAATGCTGATGGGTTTTATCGCCGCGCTGATGCCCATTACCACAAGCAGGTTGAACATATTGGAGCCTATTACGTTTCCCACGGCGATGTCGTTTGAACCGTCTATTCCCGCGATAATGCTTACGGCGGCTTCGGGGGCGCTTGTGCCGAAAGCTACTATGGTAAGACCTATTACAATGGACGGAATTTTCAGGAATTTTGCAATGGACGAGCTTCCGTCAACGAACACGTCCGCGCCTTTTACAAGCAGGACAAAGCCTATTATCAATAATACAAATGCAAGAAACATGATTTTTTACGATCCGGCAGAACGCCGCTCCTTTCAAAAAACCTTCAAACTATATGATACCATATAATTTTTCCCGTGTCAATCGCTGTTAAACATTTTTTCTGATATTTCCTTGTGCTATTGACTTTTACGGGGAAAAATTATATAATGTATTCAAGGTGGTGGGAAAATGAAGTACAAGGTCTCTGAAAAGGAAATGACTATAGACGGGGGAAATATTTACGGAAAAGCGTTTTCGCCTGTGGGAAAGTCGGGAAAGCTTAACGCGGTCATATTAAGTCATGGGTATAATTCTTCCCATGAGGCGCTGACGGATATGGCTTACGCCCTTGCGGAATGCGGCGTTTTCGCCTATTGCTATGATTTCCGCGGCGGTTCGGTGAATTCCCGCAGCAGCGGAAGTTCTCTTGATATGAGCGTAATGTCGGAGGTCGGCGACTTGAAACGGGTCATTGATTCGGTGCGAACGCTTGAAAATGTGGGGGATATTTTCCTTTACGGCGAAAGTCAGGGCGGGCTTGTTTCCGCACTTGCCGCCGATGAGGAAATAAAAGGTCTGTATTTGCTGTATCCCGCTTTCTGTATTCCCGATGACTGGAGGGACAGGCAGATAAAAGACAGCATTATCCTTATGGGAATGCACATTTCACGGAAGTTCTGCGAAGGACTTCCGGAGTGTGACATTTACGAGCATATGGGGAAATATCAGGGCAGGGTGAAAATTTTCCACGGCGATGCGGATGGACTGGTGTCGCTTTCCTATTCCGAACGGGCGGTGAAAAGCTTCAGAAACGCGTCATTGACCGTTTTCCCCGGCGAGGGACACGGATTCTCGCCCTATGCAAGAAAAGAACTTATTGAAACGGTGTGCAGGGATTTTGAAGAATAATTTGATATTTCCGACGGCGGAAACGGTGACCGAACTTAAATATTCAAACACAAATACATATTTTATCCGTGGTAAAAAAGGCGGTCTGCTTTTCGATACGGGTTGGGCGGGAACTTTTGAGAAGTTCCTGAAAGCACTGGGCGAAAATCACCTTGCTTTGCAGGATATCCGCTTTCTGGTAATTTCGCACTTTCACCCCGACCATATGGGAATTGCGCAGCAGATAGCGGAAAAAGGCGCGGTCATAGCCGTTATGGACGTTCAGACGGAATTTATCCATATTTCCGACCATATTTTTGAAAAGGAAAACAACAGGGATTTTATTCCCATTGATGATGGCAAAATAAGGATAGTTCCCATGGGAAACAGCCGCAGATTCCTGAAAGAACTTGGCATTTCCGGAGAAATTATCCACACGGCGGGGCATAGTGACGACAGCGTTTCACTCTGGCTTGACAAGGGAAAAATTCTGCTGGTGGGCGACCTTAACCCGCTTTATGAACTTGAAGCCCACAAGGGAACGGAAATTTACGAAAGTTGGGAAAAGCTTTTAAAGCTAAATCCGCGGAAAGTTTACTACGGTCATGCAAAGGCTGCGGAACTTGACGGAGATATTCGGGAAGCCCCCGAAACCACGGACGTTCACGCGCTTGTGAAAAGGATAACAAAGCTCATTGACAGGGGCTGTTCCGCCGAAGTCATACAGGAAAAGACGGGTGCGGATATTACATTTATAAAGGACGTTTCAAGAATGTACCTGACACACCGCGGGGTAAGCGTTCAGGGCATACTTGACAGGATAGAAATAAAAGGCAAATAAAAAGGAGTTTTTTTTATGAAAAAGCAGGTTTTCAATCCGTTTCTGCCGTTGGACGAATACATTCCCGACGGCGAGCCGCATATTTTCGGGGACAGGGTGTACCTTTACGGTTCTCACGACTCTGAGGGCGGCAGAACATTCTGCATGGGGGATTATACCGTCTATTCCGCGCCGGTGAATGACCTTTCCGACTGGCGCTGTGAGGGAGTTACCTATCAGGCAAAACAAGACCCCGATTACAATGAACGCCCTTATATGTACGCTCCCGATGTAGTTCGGGGAAACGACGGGAAATACTATCTTTACTATTGTATGTCGGGGGATTTCGGCGTAGGTGGATATTACGGACCTATCAGCGTTGCGGTTTCCGATTCTCCTGCGGGAAAATATGAATTTATCGGGCACGTCCGGTGGAAAGACGGTTCGGTAATGAATAAGTATGTCTGCTTCGACCCTGCGGTAATAAATGACGGCGGAGTCATACGCATTTACTACGGAACGCAGTACCTCGGCGAAAGCAACGATATTCTCGAAAAGGACGAAAATCGCCTCAAATCGGTAATGGAACGTTTCGGAAAAAGCAGGGAAGAGATACTTTCCACGGAGGATAACGTAAACGGACCTGTAATGGCAGTTCTTGAGGACGATATGCTTACCGTAAAAGAGGGTCCGAAACATATTATACCATATGAAACGGACGGCACAAGTTTTGAGGGACACGCGTTCTTTGAGGGCAGCTCCATACGGAAAACAGGGGACACATACTATTTTGTGTATTCCTCACAGAAAAATCACGAACTTTGCTATGCCACAAGCAAATACCCCGACAGGGATTTCGTTTACGGCGGAACTATCGTTTCAAACGGCGATGTGGGGATCAACGGCAGGACCGATTCCGAAAGACTCAACATGACGGGAACCACCCACGGAAGCATTATCGAAATAAACGGGCAGTGGTACGTTTTCTACCACCGTCTTACACACAAATCCGACTACAGCAGACAGGCTTGCGCGGAAAAAATTACCGTTGCACCCGACGGCAGCATAAAACAAGCGGAAATAACTTCCTGCGGGCTTAATGACGGCGCGTTGAAAGCAAAGGGAAGCTATCCTGCAGTAATTGCCTGCAACATTACAAACGGCAGAATGCCCCACGGTTCAAATAAGATCTATACGGACAGTTTCCCCAATGTAAACGATTCGGAGGGGGAAAGATTCATTGACGAAATTTCAGACGGGACCATGATAGGTTTCAAGTATTTTGAATTTTCGGGGGCAAAAAGCATATCCGTTACCTATAGAGGAAATGGCAGCGGCGTGCTGAAAATTCATACCGATACGGAGAAATGCGCCGCCGCGGAAGTGAATATCCTGCCATGTGAGAAATGGAATACCGTTAAAGCGGAAATTTCCCTGTCGGGGGTATATCCTGTATATCTGATATTCCATGGCGAGGGGAATATTTCCATAAAAGACATTTGCTTTGAATAAGAAAGGGTAATTTTATGAAAAAGACTATTGCGGCTGCCGCGCTTGCGGTTCTGATGGTTTCGGGCTGTTCCTCGGGGAATACGGGCAGCGGTGACATTACGGAAAGCGAGGGCGAAGCGGAAACAACAACGGTTTCGGAAACTTCCGCGTCTCACGAGCCTATAAAGGCGATATATGCGGAAATCCGCACGGAATATAATGATTCCCTTGATATGAGCGGCTATCCCCTTACGCCAAATGAAGCGCCTGCGGACTTTTCCGTCACATTCGAGGCGGAAGAGGCGGCTTTGGAGGGTTCGTGCAAGGCTTCGCAGCAGGCGGATTTTTCGGGCGGCGCGTTCGTAACTCTTACAAGCGGCAGCGACCGCATAAAATTCAATGCGGATATTGAATATTCGGGAATGTACGATCTTGATTTCGTTTCGCGGGCAGGGGACAGCGGCAGGGAAAACGCCGTTTACATTGACGGAATTCACGCGGGCGACGTTGTGTGCAATTCGGACGGACAGATAGTGGATTCCTATATGCAGGGAATTTACCTTGAAAAGGGAACTCACGAGATAGCGCTTGTTCCGAGCTGGGGGTATACCGATTTTGACTGTCTGAAAATCACGTCAAGCAGCGTTATTTCCGAGGAAACGTATAAAATTTCTCCCGCGCTGTCAAATCCCAACGCGGACGAACACACAAAGGCACTGTTCAAGTTCCTTTGCGATATTTACGGGAAATACAGCCTTACGGGGCAGTTTGCCGACGAGGGACGCGCGTCTGCGGAGTTCAAGCAGATAGAAAAGGCAACGGGGAAAAATTTTGCCGTTCTGGGTCTGGACATGATGAATTACAGCAGCGCAAATCTTGCCCACGGTTCAAAGGGAAATTCCGTGGAGTACGCTTATGACTGGTATGTGAATGCAGGCGGCATAGTCCAGCTTTGTTGGCACTGGAATTCTCCCGAAGAATACGCCATTGACGACGCGGAACACCCGTGGTACGGTTCATTTTATGCCGAAAGTTCAAATATCGACCTTGACAGGATAATGAACGGCGAGGACGAACGCGGTTATGAACTGCTTATGGCGGATATTGACAATATCGCGGGACAGCTTGAAAGACTCCGGGACGAGGGCGTTCCCATAATATGGCGGCCGCTCCACGAAGCTTCCGGCGGTTGGTTCTGGTGGGGCGACTGCAAGCCCGAAAGCTATAAGAAGCTCTGGACGGTAATGTACGACAAAATGACCAATGAGCATAATCTGACCAATCTTATATGGATGTGGAACGGTCAGAACAAGGACTGGTACCCGGGAGACGAATATGTGGATATCGTTTCTTGGGATATTTATCAGGGAAATAACGTTTACACAAGCTTCGGCGGAACATTTGCAAAGGCGGTGCAGTGTTCGGAGCAGGGAAAACTTGTGGCACTTTCGGAAAACGGCTGCGTAATGGACCCCGACCTTGTTATGCGAGACAACGCCCGCTGGCTTTTCTGGGGAACATGGGCGGAACCGTACACCGTCAACATGGGTATTCTTAACGAGGAATATACCGATAAGGCAATGCTTTCAAAAGCCTACAACCACGACAGAACGCTTACACTGGACGAACTTCCCGACCTGAAAAATTACAGCTGATTATTTTCTGTCCGCGCGGGAATTTTTCCTGCGCGGCAGATGCTGTTTTGCACAAAGAATCGAACGTTTAACGCGCAGAATTGTCAATTCCTACAAAAATGAAATTTCCTATTGACAAGTGGAATTTAATAGTGTATTATATTACTATAACCTACTAAATACATATGAATTATGTGGATAGTGAGTCTTGCCGATTTTTCGGAAATATATAAAATTCGGAGGTAATGTAAAATGAGTAATTTTTCGGAGAGAAAGCTAAGATTTGAAACAAAACAGCTTCACATCGGTCAGGAAAACGCCGATCCGGTAACAGATGCGCGGGCAGTGCCTATTTACGCGTCAACGTCCTTTGTTTTCCACAATTCTCAGCACGCCGCGGACAGGTTCGCACTTAAAGATGCGGGAAATATCTACGGGCGGCTCACGAACCCCACTCAGGATATTTTCGAGCAGAGAATTGCCGCTCTGGAGGGCGGAGTTGCGGCTTTGGCGGTGGCTTCGGGAGCGGCGGCTATAACTTACACTATCCAGAATCTCGCCCACGCGGGGGATCATATCGTTGCTTCAAAGACCATCTACGGCGGAACTTACAATCTTCTTGAACACACCCTGCCGGAATACGGCATTTCCACGACTTTTGTCGATCCCGACGAGGAGAATTCCTTTGAAAATGCTGTCCGCGAAAACACCAAGGCGATCTTCATAGAGACCCTCGGAAACCCCAATTCAAACATTATAGACATTGAAAAAATTGCGGGAATTGCCCATAAACACAAAATTCCGCTGGTTATTGACAACACCTTTGCAACGCCTTATCTTGTACGTCCTATCGAATACGGAGCGGATATTGTTGTACATTCTGCAACGAAATTCATAGGCGGTCACGGAACGGCTATCGGCGGCGTTATTGTGGACAGCGGAAAATTCGACTGGGAAGCAAGCGGAAAGTTCCCCTCACTTACCGAACCTAACCCAAGCTACCACGGCGTAAGCTTCACAAAGGCGGTAGGAGCGGCGGCTTTTGTAACAAAGATAAGGGCGATACTTCTCAGAGACACAGGAGCAACGCTTTCGCCGTTCCACGCGTTCCTGTTTTTGCAGGGGCTGGAAACCCTTTCACTGCGTGTTGAACGTCATGTCGAGAACGCTCTGAAAGTGGTAAATTTCCTGAAAAACCACCCGCAGGTTGAGAACGTCAACCACCCGTCCCTTGCAACAGGTGAACAGAAACGCCTGTATGACAAATATTTCCCCAACGGCGGCGGCTCTATCTTCACATTTGAAATAAAGGGCAGTGAGGAGGACGCGAAGAAATTCATAGACAATCTGCAAATTTTCTCGCTGCTTGCCAATGTTGCGGACGTAAAGAGTCTTGTTATCCACCCTGCGTCAACCACACATTCCCAGCTTAACGAACAGGAACTTCTGGAACAGGGAATCAAGCCCAACACCATACGGCTTTCTATCGGAACGGAGCATATCGACGATATAATTTACGACCTTGAAGAAGCGTTCAAAGCCATAAAATAATGAAAAAGCGGGTTTCCGAGAAATCGGAAACCCGCATAATTTTCTAAGATAACCGCCTTGCCGCCATGTGAAGCATAAAACCCGCACTCAGCAGGTGGGCAACAGCCCATCAGTTTCGCGCTCCCTGCGTCCGTTACTCCCCACATCTAATGGGGCGGGAGGTCTGCAATCCGCTGACGGAGACTGAATCCCTTAAATTATGTGTTGGATTATAAAATCACACTTTATCGTGCAAGGCAGAAATTCTTCTTCGTTTATTGATATTATATCACGTTTTTTTATGAAAATCAATAGCAATTTTTAGATTTTTTATATTTTAAGGCAACACCGCGCAAAGATTGTCGTGCAGATGTGCGGCAAAGCCGTAAGGCGGTCTTTGTGCGGTGTTGCCTTAATATCATGCAGATGACAATTCGGCACTTGCGGAAAATCATAAAAACTTCTTAAACAGGCAGGGCTTTACGGCATAAAACAACCCCGCAAACCATTTTAACAAAACGATTTGCGGGGATTTTACTTGGTGAAGCTTTGCGTACAGCATACGAACTCGGAGTCCTGCATATTCTCCGTCATTTCAGCAAGTGTGATCGTTCGGCTTTCCCCGCCGTAGTTAAAGGTTATTGTTAGGCGATCGTCAAATAGAAAGATCGCATTTACAAA
>CANRFB010000026.1 GCA_947629785.1 uncultured Clostridia bacterium
GAAAGGAAGAATTTTATGCTTGATAAACGGCTTGCGCTTTGCGCGGAAATGGTAAAAGGGAATTTTGTCTGCGATGTGGGAACGGACCACGCATATCTTGTTTCCGAGCTTCTCACTTCGGGGAAATGCACCGCCGCCGTTGCCGCGGATATTAACGAAAAGCCCTTAAAAGCCGCGGAAAATACTCTTCGCGGGGCAGGTGTGCTTAATAAAGCAGAACTGATAATTTCCGACGGTTTGAAAAACATTCCCCTTGAAAATATAACCGATATTGTAATTGCGGGAATGGGCGGGGAACTTATTGCAAAAATACTTTCGGAATGCAGTCAATTACACGGGAAAAATTTAATTCTGCAACCCATGACACGTTCGGAAAAATTAATAAAATTTCTTTGTGAAAACGGCTTTGAAATCATTTCGCAAAAAGCAGTTTCCGACGGGAAATTCTTTTACACGGCAATAAACGCTGTAAAAACAAATCCGCCCCGAAAAGAAATGCCCCCGCTTTTTGAATACCTTGGGAAATTGGATTTTTCCGACAGTGATTCCGTAAAATATATTTATTCAAAAGCGGAAAGCATTTTAAGTTCGGGACGGGCTTTGCGGGATTCGGGACATTCAGCCGAAGCCGTGAAAAAAATTTCACTTGCAAATAAAATAATTCTTGAAACGGGAGGAAAAACAATGTACACTGTAAAAGATATTTTCGCGTTCATGGACGTTATCGCGCCCATGAAAATTCTCCACAAGGGGGATAATTCGGGTTTGCTTGTAGGCGACGGAAGCGCTTCCGTCACAAAAATACTTTTCACGCTTGACATAACCTGCGAAGCTGTCCGCGAGGCGGCGGCTGTCGGCGCGGAACTGATAATTTCACACCACCCGATAATATATCACCCGCTTTATAATTTAAACGAAAGCAACCCCGCTTGTCTTGCATTAAAAAATAATATTTCCTGTATCTGTTTCCACTCGCCCCTTGACATGGCGGACGGCGGGATAAACGACATTATTTTTGATATGCTTGACACACATCTTAAATTAAAGAAATTATCATATTTTGAACCTATCCACCCTGACGGACGGGGTTACGGTTTCATATGTTCGGTGAAAAACGAAATCATGCCGAAAGATTTTGCAAAGCTTTTAAAAGAAATTTTCGGCTGCACTGTATTGCGTTTCACCGACGGCGGGAAAGCCATAAAAAAACTCGCGTTCTGTTCGGGAGGCGGCGGGAGCGATCTGCCCCTTGCCATTGAAAACAACGCCGACGCGTACATTACGGGAGATGTCAAGCACGATACATGGATAACTGCGCGGAACAGCGGCATTTCCCTGTATGACTGCGGGCATTTCCACACCGAAGATATAGTTATCCCGTACCTGATAAAAAGATTTTCCGAAGAATTTTCCGGACTTGAGCTTATCCATGCGGTATCGGACAAAGACCCCGTCGAATACATTGTATAGTAGAGTTGAAAGGTGGATTTTCCAGAGTTGAGAGTAGAGAGTTAAGAGTGGAGTTGTTGCAGTAACGCTTATATCTCTGTTTTCAAATTTTAATAGCTGTAAAATTATACGGCAAAATTCAGTTGTGAAAAGAACATTAACAGGTTATGCCAACATCTCAACTCTCAACTCTTAACTCTCAACTCTGTTGAAGGCTCAGCCTGCTCTCAACTCTCAACTCTTAACTCTCAACTCTGTTGAAGGCTCAGCCTGCTCTCAACTCTCAACTCTTAAATCTCAACTCTTGTATTAGGGGGAATTTTTCTGGATATAGAAGCGATGATTGAGTATGCGCGGAAATGGGCATTCAAGAGGAATCCCGCATATTACAATTTTGAAAACATAGGCGGCGACTGCACGAACTTCATTTCACAGTGCCTATACGCGGGCGGCGCGGCTATGAATTTCACGCCTGACACGGGCTGGTATT
Source organism: uncultured Clostridia bacterium (assembly GCA_947629785.1). Lineage (GTDB taxonomy): Bacteria > Bacillota > Clostridia > Oscillospirales > Ruminococcaceae > RGIG8773. Next base: position 1,940 of record CANRFB010000026.1, read on the forward strand.
ACATTTCCCCCAACGATCGGGCGGCGGCTTGGACGAGTGTGGAATACCTGTACAAATTCCTGCTGAATAACAAAGGTATCGGTCCCCGCGGCGAACTTATCCCGCTTTACAATGTCCGTAAAGGCGATATAATCCAGCTTGGCGACAATGAAAGATTTTACCACAGTCTGCTTGTAGTGGATCTAAAAGACGGTATTCCGCATATTGCCGCGCATACTTATGACGCTTACAATGTGCCGCTGTTTTCCTACAGCTATGGCAAAACGCGCTGTCTGCGCATCCGCAGACAGAGTTAAGAGTTAAGAGTTGAGATATTGCGGTAACGCTTATATCTCAACTCTCAATTTTTTGTAGATTTAACTTTATTTTATCTCACGGCAGGCAATAATTTTAAATTCACTAAACTTTGCCTGAATGCCAGCGGGGGCTTCCCCGCCTCAGCCTGCTCTCAACTCTTAACTCTCAACTCTCAACTCTCTTTAATGCGTTTGTGTGTAGCCGAAACTGTTCACTATTGCGTCGATCTTGCGGCCTGCGGAACACATGGGGCATTTCGCGGGATTGTAGCTTTCATAATCGGGAATGTCATCGGCATGGAACACGCTGTTTATCTTTATGCCGTGAACTTCCGGAACGGCGCTGAATATTGCGCATACTCCCGTAAGCGTTCCGCCGTAATAATTGATACAGTTCGCCGCCTGCTGAACGCTCTTTCCCGAAGAAACAGAGGACACAAGCAGAAGAACGTGCTTATCCCTTACCGCTTGCTGGAGATTGTCCCGGAGTATTATCTGATTGTTTACGTTTTCGGGCGTAATGCAGTATATATCATTCCCGAAACTGAGTCCGCGGGCGTGTTCGCTGAGTTCCTCCGCAAGAAACGCGCCTACAAGCCTTGTGCTTTCAAGGCATATGATAGCGTCTACAGGCACGGAAGAATATATCGCCCCCGCCAGTTCCTTTGCGGTCTCCTTTGCCGACTTGTAATTGTTCTTGATATTATTCAGATCAATGTATCTGTTAACGTGGGAATGGTTCGTGGTGAAATGCCCGTTAACAACTTCAAACTTGATCTTCTTATTTCCCTTTGCGGTGATCTCATTCTTTGTTAAATTCATAGGTACTATCCTTTCCGCAGCGCCGTAATGTCCTTTCGGAACGCCGCATACCACATTTTTTGAAGATATGTATATTATACCACATATTTTCAACAATTTCAATAGGTTTTTTGTACAATTTTTAAAAATCGGCACGAAATTATCCGCGCCGATTTTTGTAGAAATTACATGAATTATCAGCCCTTGAAAGGAACAACGCCTTTTACCGCGTCCGAAGCGGTAATTTCATTATTGCCGTTGTCGATGTCTATAAGGCGGTATCTGTTGTTTCCCATGCCAAGTTCTTTCATGTAGCTTAGCTGACGGTGACCGTGGCGGGATTCGATACGCTCCGTAAGGTCGTGCCTGTCCTTTTCGGAAAGCGCATATACCATATCCACGGACGCCTGATCCACCGCAAGAATGTCAAGGGAAGCGGTAATTCCTATGTTGGGAGTTACAACGGGAGCAGCGCCGAGACCCTCGCAGTCGCAGGAAACGGACATATTCCGCATTACGTTAACAAAGCATATATTCTCGCCGAAATGATCAACTACAGCTTTTGCGGATTCGGTCATGCGCTCCATGAATTCTTCATTGTTTATGCTCCACAAATTGTCGGAACCCTCAACGGTGTGGATCATACCCTTTCCGACACGTCCGTCAGCGCAGCCGATGCCGATATTCTTTACCGAACCGCCGAAACCGCCGTTGGTGTGTCCTTTGAAATGCGTCAGCACAAAAAGCGAATCATAGTTTAATATGTTCTTTCCCATACTCATTTCGGTGAACCATTTGCCGCCTTTTACGGGAAGCATTACCGTTCCCTCCGAATCGAGTATATCCACGGGGCAGAACGTCCAGCCGTTGACTTCAAGGGTCTTGCGGTGGAGTTCCGTGGTGTAGCGGTCGCCCTCGTAATAGGTATTTGTTTCCACAATAGCCGCCTGCGGGAAATCGCTTTTAATCAGCGATTCCACCCACGGACGCGGGATAATGTTCGGTCCGTGCTGTTCGCCTGTGTGGAGTTTTACGGCGACTTTTCCTGTAATTTTCTTATCCACAAGCGCGGAAATTTTCCGCAGTCCCTCCGCGGAAAGATCCCTTGTAAAATATACAACGGATTCCTCGCCGCCGCGCTGGGAATAGGGCACATAATGTTCTCCGCCTGTTCCGGGCATTACTTTAGACATACAAAATTCCTCCTGAAAATTTATTTTTCCGAATTTAAAAGTTCTTTCCAGAGTTTGGCGACTTCCGTGCAGCCGTCTATGTCGTAATTTTCCGCCGCCGTTTTCAGCTTTTCAAAAAGCTGCTGCTGTTCGTTTGCGTAGGTCTGGGCGGACATTTCGCTGACAACGTCGTCAATTTCCAGAGTGTCGAATGCTTCCAGCGCGGCGGTAAGCTTTTCAAGCAGTTCCATGGTAACTTCCGGATCGGAAATGTCCCCGCCCGACTCGATGAGCTTCTGCCCCCACTCGGCGATTATTGAACCGCACTTCTCAATATCGCTTTCCTGCGCCGCCTGTTTCAGAATTTCAAAATACTTGCCGTTTATCCCTGCAAACTTATAGACCGACATATTTTCAATGACTTCGTCAATTTGCAGGGTATCGAAATTATCAAGCGCCACCTGCATCTGTTCAAGCAGAGCGAGAATATCTTCCATATTGGGAACTTTGTCGGTCTCCGCGGCTGCACATTCGGGGAAATACGGCGTAAGAATATCTTTGAGTTTAAGATATTCTTCAAGCATGACGTCGGTCTTTTCCATAATAAGGGGAATATTTCCGTCGTTGCCTGCTTTTTCAAGTTCCATAGCCATATCCGCAAGGGGATTTGCGCCTATCTGGCGGGAAGTGCTTTTCAGGGAATGGACTTCCACGGTGTAATCTCTCCACCGTTCCGCGGCTTTGTGTTCCTTTATCACCTGATATTTTTTGTCAATTGCGCAGAAATATTCTTTAAGCACCGTATGGAAAAGCGATTCCGTTCCCAGAAGTTTCACCGCGCCCGCGGTGTCCAGTTCCTTTATGTCGAGAATGCTGTTTCCGCCGCTGTCCGAAGCCGCGTTTTCCTGTGCGAAAAGTTCCCTTGCGTCTCCGTCAATGGGAACTATCTTTTCCTTGGGCAGCCACCTGCGGAGTTTTCCCACAATGTCCTTTATTTCAATAGGTTTTGCCACGAAATCGTTCATGCCCTCTGCTATGAACATTTCCTTTGCGCCGCCGATGGCGTTTGCCGTCAGGGCGATTATGGGAACGTCATTATAGCTTGGAACGAGTCTGCGTATGATATGCGTAGCTTCTATTCCGTCAACTTCGGGCATCATGTGGTCCATAAAGATCAGGTCGTATTTTACATTATGTATCTTGTCAATGGCTTCCGCGGCGCTTGCGGCAACGTCAATGCGCATTTTCAGCGGTTCAAGAAGTCCCTTTGCAACGGTAAGGTTCACGGTGTTGTCGTCAACAACAAGAATAGTAGCGTCGGGGGCAATATACGAAAACGTATCAAGTTCCGTATCGCCCTCATAGCTTATGGAAACGTTGCTCATTCCCATGCCGTTGTAAAGACCAAGCGAATACACGGGCTTGCTTATGACTTTTACATTTGGCATATCGATATTTTCCATATTGTCATAAGGGGAAAGCACAAGACCTTTCACGTCCTCATGTTCGGAAAGATACGGGCGGGCGTAATCGTCAAACAGGTCTTTATCCACAATAAGCTGGTCGATCTGAACGCCCTCAAGGGAACCCTCATCGGTGAGGTCGATATATTCCGCGCCGATCTTTTTCAGATCGTTCATAAGCTGACGTTTTACATAGAAATTGCCTATTATCAGCGCCGCCTTGACGGGATTTTCCAGATTGGGAACGGCGGGAGTACCGTCGATTATCTTTTGCGGAAGTTCAAAGGAGAAAGTCGTTCCTTTCTCGTAAACGCTGTCAACGGAAATTTTTCCGTGCATAAGCCGAAGCAGCTGCTGCGAAATTGCCAGACCAAGACCCGTACCCTCGATATTGCGGTTACGTTTGCTGTCCACCTGTTGGAAAGAATTGAACAGCTTTTTCATATCCGCTTCTTTTATTCCGATACCCGTATCCCGTATCTGAGCTTTCAGAATGGCAGTCTCCTCGTCCTTGGGAACATACTCTATCTTCAGATGAACTTCGCCCTGACGGGTAAATTTCACCGCATTTGTCAGAAGATTAAGTATTATCTGATGAATACGGACATTGTCGCCGTAAAGCATTTTAGGAATTTTCGGGTCGATATCCATGGTGAATTCAATGGGCTTGCTGCCTATCCTGCTGCAAACAATGCCTGTCAGGTCGTTTACAAGCGAAAGCGACTCGTATTCCACCTCAACAATATCCATTTTTCCCGATTCTATCTTTGAAAAGTCAAGAATATCGTTGATAATTACAAGCAGATTCTGTCCCGAAGCCTTTACCTGATGGATATATTCCCTTGCGGAATTGGACATTTCCTCACGAAGCGCAAGGTCGGCAAGACCTATTACCGCGTTCATGGGCGTTCGTATCTCGTGGCTCATATTGGCAAGGAAGTCCGACTTCATGTTTGAAGCTATTTCAAGCTTTTTCTTGCTTTCGCTGAGTTCGTGCGCCCTGTATGCGAAGTTTGAAAGGATAATTGCGATAGCGTACATGAAATTTGCAGCTTTGTCAATGGTATCTTTATCCACAATGGGAATTTTCTTCACCGATTCTATGTAAGCTTCGGGGTCGATGCCCATATCCTCCGCAAGCCTTTGGAAACGTTTCAGGTTGGGCGGTTCGGTAAGCACCTGACCGCCTATAAAGCAGCCCACCATTTCGCCTTTTGCCATAATGGGCGCGGCAAAATCCACCAATCCCGCATGGCAGTAATATGTATAAGCGCAGCCCTTTTCAAGAGCGCGTTCCGCGCCGCGCTTGTCGCACATTTCGCACTTGCGGCAGCCTATTCTGTTGGGGCGGGTGTAGATCATGCAGAAGTCGGTAAACCCCGAACCTCTTGTTACCGCCGCGCCGTTTATATCGGTAGTGAGCGCCGCCATTCCCGTAAGATTCGAGAAAGCGTCCTGTATCATCTGGAGGGTGTCGATGTCTATCAGGTTTGTAAGATATAACTCGTTTTTCTCGGTATCCATCTCAAATTACCTCTATCATTCTATAAGATTACTGATAGTGGAAAACAGCATATCCATATCAATAGGTTTAAGCATATAGCCGTGAGGTTTCAGTGCCATGACTTCCATGATTTTTTCCCTGTCGGAAATGCCTGTCAGGAAGCATACGGGAACTTTTCTTGCTTTTTCGTTTGCCTTTATTTTCTTGAAAACTGCCGCGCCTGTTTCCACGGGCATTTCATAGTCGAGGATAACGAGGTCCACCTTTTTTGTCTCGAGGAATTTTTCGACCATTATACCGTTTACCATGGTAGTGACGTCATACTTATCGGAAAGCGCGGTCTTGAGCATTTTCAGGACGGTGCGGTCATCGTCCACCACGAGAATATGTTTCTTGGGTTTTTCTTTTGCAAGCATTTCCGCCTGAATGGCTTCCACCTGTTTAAGGAGTTCGTCCTTATCCATGACGTCTGCGCTTTTCAGGGCATTAGCCTTGTCTCTTTCCTCCTCGGAAACAAGTTCGGGTCCTGCATCGGGCTGCTCGGTTGTTTCCTGCGCCTGACTTTCCGCGGTTTGTTCTTCGGGAACTTCGGCATTCACGGCGGAAACTTCTTCGGCGGAAGCTTCCGCGGCGGCTGCTTCAGCGGCTTTGAGTGCTTCTTCCTGTTCTTTCTTTTCCTCGAAGTAGCGGATGATTTTAAGGGCGAGGTTACCCGCGGAGATGGGACGTTTTACCACCATATCCACTGTAAATCTTGCGGAATACTCGATTTTCGGAACGATAGCATCGTCACATATGACGATAACGGGGGCATCATGCAGCAGACCTTTTTCCCGCAGGTCGTTTGTCTGGAAAAGGACCTTGCTGTTTTCCGTTTCCGCGAAGCAGACGTATGCGTCGGGGCGGAAAATTTCAAAATGGTTTACTACGTCCTGTGGGCAATCGGAGGTACTGAGGCATTTGAAATAGCTTTCGGTATACTGTATAAAGTCGGCAACGAACGCGCCGTTCCTGCCGTTTATCAGTATTTTGTAACGTTCCTGTGTTTTTGCCTGATTATCCATAAAGACACTCCCTTTCGCTTTTTTAGCAAGAAACAATTTCTTCCCATCAAGAAATTATTTTCTTCCCATAAATTATTTGAAATTATTTTACCATACTTTCTTTAAAAAGTCAATATTTTAAGAGTTAAGAGTTGAGAATATTTCAATAAGTTAATAAATTATGAATTTAGTTTTTTATTGATTGGATAGTAAAAACTTTATTAGTTATTCAACGTGCGAGAGGAAAGACCTATATAGCAAAAATTTTATTATTTATTCGACGTGCGAGGGGAAAGACCTATATAGCAAAAATTTTATTATTTATTCGACGTACGAGGGACAAGACCCAAAAGGGAAGGGGGAAACCAGTGAAACGGGAGGAACGCGGTGGCTTTCCCCCTTCCCTTTGTGGTCTTTTCCCTCGCGCTCCCTTTTTCCTCTATCCTAACCCCCTTCGCCCAAGCTCGTAAGGATTTTAAGTATAATAAAAGTATCATAAAATAGTGCTACGATTTACGAACTTTGCATTATGATTTTGAACTTTATTCTATAGAACGAACTATTTAAGATTTGTGCGTAACGCGCGTAAGACTTCGTAAAGTACGCTAAACGTCTAAATTCAAAGAGTCTCAACGAAATAACACATTGAACTAAAATCGTAAGCGTACTTTACGAACCCAGTTGCGATGGTTCAACTTTACTTTTCAGAATGGACTATTCAAGTATTGTTCAGATAAGCTTGCAAAGTACTGTGAAGTTAAGCAAAAAATATATGCCAGTTTCTTTGAGTTAAGTCCTTTCCAGCTTGGGCGAAAGGGGAAAAGATTAAGGAGAGGGGGATGCCCGAAAACCAACGCAAAGCGTTGGTTGGGAGAACCTAAAAGGGAAGAAACAACCGCGAAGCGGTTTGTTTTGGAGACACACCGCGTCCCTATCAAGTTGCTGGTTTGCCCCGTTCCTTTTTGGTTCTCCCCCTCGTTCATCGAATAACTAATAAATTTATTTCTATATAGGTCATTTCCCTCGCACATCGAATAACTAATAAAGTTTTCGCTATATAATCAAATTTCAATAAAACTAAATCTGCAAAAAAATTCAGCCTGCTAATCAATTTTCAGGTATTTTTCATTGATGTTGCGTTCAAGAACTTCAAAAATATAGTCGTAGCCAAAGACGCACATGTTCCGTACACCGTGGGAATCCGCCATCTCGCGGGTGTACTCGGATAATGGGTAAAGCCTGATGTTCCTGTAATTCCCCTCGTAATGGGTTATTACGGGAATAAGTTCAATGTTGCGGATAATTGGGCTTTTATCATCGTCTGGCGCGTTTTCGGTGCAGACGGTAACGTCAAATTGCAGAACGCCGCCGATAAGATTCTGTCCCACGCTCTGGGCGGAAATGAAATTCCCTAACGAGTAGGCGCAAAGGGTCACGGAACCGTCCTCCCGCTCGATTTCTTCTATATCGCGGAGAACGTGTGGGTGATTTCCTATAATAATATCCGCTCCCGCGTCGGAAAGGGTCTTTGCCACCGTCCGCTGATAATCGCTTATTATGTCGGAATTTTCCACTCCCCAGTGAAGCGCGACCACGCAGACGTCGGAAATCTCTTTCGCCTGCTTTATCTGCTCACACATCAGGTCAACATCTTCGGTGCGCCCGATAACAAGCGGCGAATCCGCAGGCAGGGAAAGCCCGTTCAGGGACTCCGTATAGGACAGGAACGAGAACACTATGCCTTTTTCTTCCAAGGTGCGGATATGACTTTCGTCCTCGGAATCGCGGTATGCGCCGCAGACTACCGCTTCGGGACGGCTTTCCCAGTAGTCCAGACAGGCGGAAAGCCCCTCAGTTCCCTTGTCGAGAGTGTGGTTGTTCGCTATGGTGAAAACGTCAAAACCTATTTCAAGCATATAATCCCCCAGTTCCGTGGGACTGTTGAACATGGGGTATGTCGAGGGCGGGAAAATATCGTTGCAGATAAGCGTTTCCTGATTTATAACTGCAATATCCGCAGGCTGTATCAGGTCGATAACATTTTCATAAGCGTAGGAAAAATCATATCCCTCGCCGCCTGCCCGCGTATTCGCCTGATCATATATGCTGGAATGTATAAGATTATCCCCCGTGACCGCGAAGCTCACCGTTTTGTAAACGGGTTCGGGTTCGGTGGTAACTGTGGTAGTCTCGGACGCTGCGGGAACAGTTGTTTCCGGAACCGACAGGGCGGTTATCTGCGTTTCCGCCGATACGGGAACGGCGTCCTCCACATTTTTACAGCCTGAAAAAACAGGCATTAACGCAATACAAGCAATAACTGCAATAAATTTTGGGAATAATTTCATAATAGACCCCTCTTAAAGTTACAGAATGACGGTAGTTTCCCCCGACAGATAAATTATAAAACATTTTTCGGGAAATTTCAATGATTTTGCGGAAATCTCTTGAAATAAATCGCCCAATGTATTATAATGTAATCATCAAATCAGAAAGGAATGGTCTGCAATGAGAAAAATCAGAACCTATGAAAACTGCTTCAACACCGTCCGCTGTCTTGCGGAAGAACTATCCTCCGCGGCGGCTATGGACATTTCCGGATTTGACCCCAAAAAGACCGAGCTTGTCATTGTGGACGTTGTGAACGGCTTCGTTCGTCAGGGCGCAATGGCTTCGCCGCTTGTTGAGGACATTATCCCGCCTGTCGTTTCGCTTATGGAGAAATGCTCCGCGCGGGGAATTCCCGTTACCGCCTTTGCCGACTGCCACGCCGCCGACTGTGCGGAATTTGCCTCGTTCCCGCCCCACTGTATCGAAAATACCCCCGAATCCGAGATAGTTGACGAAATTAAAAACAAAGGCGGGTATCTGCTGATAAAGAAAAATTCCACCAACGGCTTCCACGAGGAAAGTTTCAAAAAACATCTTCTCGAGTCGGGAAAGGACACATTCATTGTGACGGGCGACTGCACGGACATCTGCGTGCTGCAATTCTGCCTGTCGCTGAAAACGTTCTTCACCCAACAGAATAAACAGTGCAGCATTGTAATTCCCATCGACTGCGCCGAAACTTACGACGCGCCTGCCCATGACGCGGACTTTATGAATATCGCCGCATATAAAATTATGAAAGACAGCGGCATAAAATTCGTTTCCAATATAACAGGGGGTGTTTCGGAATGAAAAACGCGGAAAGGAATCTCACGCTCCTGACGGATTTTTACGAACTTACCATGGCTAACGGTTATTTTGAAAACGGAATGGGCGATATAATCTCCTACTTTGATATGTTTTTCAGGAACGTTCCAGACGGCGGCGGATTTGCCATAATGTGCGGTCTGGAGCAGCTTATAGACTATATGGAAAACCTCAGTTTTGACAAGGAAGATATAGAATTCCTGCGGAGCAAGGGTATTTTCAGCGAGGGATTCCTCGAATACCTGCGGAATTTCAGATTCTCCTGCGACGTGTGGGCTGTTCCAGAGGGAACACCTATATTCCCCGGCGAACCCATTGTTACCGTCCGCGGTCCTGCAATTCAGGCGCAGTTCGTGGAAACCATGGTGCTTATCTGCATAAACCATCAGAGCCTTATCGCCACAAAGGCAAACCGCATTGTCCGAGCCGCCGAGGGCAGACCCGTTATGGAATTCGGTTCACGCCGCGCGCAGGGCTGTGACGGCGCTATCTACGGCGCAAGAGCGGCATATATTGCGGGCTGCTGCGGAACTGCCTGCACGGTTTCCGACCGTGACGACGGCATTCCCGCGCTGGGAACTATGGCACATTCGTGGATACAGATGTTTGACAGCGAGCTTGAAGCATTCCGAGCCTATGCAAAATGCTATCCCAAAGGCACGACTCTGCTTGTGGACACCTACAACGTTTTAAAATCGGGACTTCCCAACGCAATAACCGTTTTCAAGGAAATGCGGGAGCGGGGCGAAACTCCTGCGGGAATACGCATTGACAGCGGCGACATAACCTATCTTTCCAAACGCGCCCGCCAGATGCTTGACGATGAGGGCTTCCCCGATGTCAAAATAGTTGCTTCCAACTCACTGGACGAATATATTATAAGGGATATTCTCGTTCAGGGCGCGGAAATAGACAGCTTCGGCGTCGGCGAAAGAATGATAACTTCCCGCTCCGAACCTGTTTTCGGCGGCGTATACAAGTTAGCGGCAATTGAAAAGAACGGCGAGATAGTTCCGAAAATAAAGCTTTCGGAAAATACTTCCAAGATAACCAATCCCGATTTTAAGGAAGTATGGCGGCTGTTTGACACTTCCACGGGAAAGGCGATAGCGGACGTTCTCACCTGCCGCGGTGAAATTATTGACGACACCAGACCCTATGAAATATTCGACCCCGAATACACCTACAAGCGCAAGACTCTGGAACATTTCAGCGCGGTGCGGCTTATGGAACAGATTTTTGACGAGGGAAGATGCGTTTATGAACGCCCCTCCGTTGACGACATACGCGAATACTGTTCCGCGCAGCTTGACACCATCTGGGACGAGGTAAAGCGTTTTGAAAATCCCCACAAATACTATGTAGACCTTTCCCAACAGTTATGGGACAAGAAAAACGAGCTTCTCCGCCGCGAATACAGATAATAATACCGCCGATACGGAATTATTTCCATATCGGCGGTCAATTTATCTCTCTATCTGCTGTTCTCTGTCGGGACCCACGCCTATCATGGCAATCTTACATTCGCAAAGTTCTTCAAGGCGTTTTATATAGCTTTTGCAAATCTCGGGAAGCTCCTCAAAACTCCTGCAAGCGGTAATATCGTCATTGAAGCCCTTGTGTTCCTCGTAAACGGGTTCGCAGCCCTCAAGTTCCTCCAAAGTCGCAGGGAAATCTTTTATAATAGTACCGTCGGGCTTTTTGTAAGCAACGCATATTTTCAGCGTGTCAAGTCCTGCAAGTGTGTCGAGCTTGTTTACCACGAGGCAGTTAAGACCGTTTACCCTTACCGCGTGGCGGACGATGACCGCGTCAAACCAGCCTGTTCTTCTGGGACGTCCCGTAGTCGTTCCGAACTCGCCGCCCTTGTTGCGGATATAGTCGCCTGTTTCGTCGTTAAGTTCCGTGGGGAAAGGTCCCTTGCCCACTCTTGTGGTGTAAGCCTTTGCAACGCCGTAAACCTTATCTATCATGGTCGGTCCTACGCCCGTTCCTATGCAGACGCCTGCGGAAATGGGGTGGGAGCTGGTAACATAGGGATATGTTCCGAAATCAATATCCAGAAGCGTTGCCTGCGCGCCCTCAAAGAGAATTTCCTTGCCCGCCTTATGGGCTTCATATGTCAGCACGGAAACATCGGCAACATATCCTGCAAGGCGTTTGCCGTACTCGGTGTATTCTTTGATGATCGCTTCCACGTCAACGGCTTTCCCGCCGAAAACGTTGGTTATAATGCTGTTGCGGAGTTTGCCCGTTGCGCGGGCTTTTTCCGCAAAAACTTCGGGGTGGACAAGATCATAAATGCGTATGCCGCTTCTTTCGTACTTATCCATATAGCAAGGACCGATACCGCGTTTTGTGGTGCCGATGTCCATATTTCCCCTGAATTTTTCCGAAAGTCCGTCAAGTTCGATATGCCAAGGCATTATAACATGGGCGCGGGGGTCGATTTTGAAATTATCAAAGGAAACGCCTCTTGCGGAAAGCCCGTCAATTTCCTCTAAAAGGACTTTCGGGTCTACCACAACGCCTGCGCCTATCATGCAGAGAGTATCTTTATAAAGTATTCCCGAGGGTATAAGGTGAAGCTTGTAAGTTTCGCCGCCTGCAACAACGGTATGTCCCGCGTTGTTTCCGCCCTGAGAACGCACCACAACGTCCGCACGGGAAGCCAGCAGGTCAATAGCCTTGCCTTTTCCCTCGTCGCCCCATTGTGTTCCTATAACTATATTAGCAGCCAATTTTCAATAGCTCCTTTCCGATCTTTTGCCGTTCACGGCACCTTTAATATTATATCAGAAAAAAATATGTATGTCAACTTTTTTTGTATGAATTAAAGTTTGTAATTTGAAATTTCTGTCTGCGCTCAGGAGTTAAAGAACAGAATTTATAACTTGCGGTTCAGAACGGGAAAAGTCCTTTAACGCAGGATTTCAAAGGACTTCTCCCATAATTTTTACCGCCGCAAAGGCATTGTAAACCAAATTAACAAATATATAGCAATTATTCTATAGTTATTAGCAATTAATACGCAAATATTTAATATTATCATTATTAAACATCTTTAACATTTAAGGCGGAATTCTGCAATTTATTAATGCAAATATAGAAATATTACATATTAATTTAATAAATAATAACGTAAAATAGTCATTCCAAACATATTAGTTATTGAATTAGCAAGTAATACATAAATTTTCAATGCAAAGTTAATAAACGCTCGTTAATAAAAAAGACATAATATAAACACCAAATATAAATTGATTTATCGGGAAAATAATAGTAAAATGTATTATAATAAGGTATCTGAATTTGTACGGAAAGGAGGCTGCGGGTTATGAACTTTATAAAGAACATTACAGCATTTATAATAGCTCTTACGGCTGCATTGATGTTTGTATCCGTAAATGTTTTTGCTGATGATCTCTGCGGCAGTGCTGTGCCCGATAATGTCATATCCGATAATTCGGAAAGCTCCGGAAATTCCGATGGCGGCGCTGTTCCTCCGTCCGCAGACTCCGGTGACGATAATATAACAGGAAACGAAATTCCGGAGCCTGAAATTTCCGGCAGCCCCGAAGAAAATGACGATGATAAAAACAATATCTTATCCGGAGATACAAGTTCCGATCTTCCGGAACAGGATCCTGCGAATGATGGATATACCGATGATACGGACGGTTCATCATCTGAAACAGTTGATACTGATAATAACAACGATAATAATGACTCTGATAACAATTATGAGGAAAACAATGACAATAATGAAGAACAGAGCGGAAACGGCGGGAATACAGATGATCCGGCAGTTCCCGATGCCGATCCTGCCGATCCTGCCGAGCCCGTTACTCCCGATGAAAACACCGGCAACAGCAATGTTTCGGGAGAAAATGATCCCGCCGCACCCGATGGTTCTTCTGATACGGACAATGACAGCAGCGATAATGAAAACGAAAACCACGACAATGTTGTTCCCGATATTTCAGACGAAAATACCGACATCGGCAACAATGTAAATGATGACGAAGTTTCAGATAATGGCAGCGAAACGGCTCCCGACAGTTCTTCCGATACGGACGAAAACAGCGGTTCCGGTTCCGGTATTCCAAGCGAAACTCCGCCGTCTGTTCCCAGTGTGCCTGAAATACCCTATCAGCCGTCTTATCCGTCATATGATACAAATTCTGATACCGGATACGAAGATAATGACAATACCGGAACTGACAATGAAATTTACGAAAATGAAGATACACCAGACAGCGAAAATGATGTAGACGCCGATACTTCCGTTCCTGATGACAATGATGAGATTCTTGACAATGATGCCGCAGATAATGAGATCCCCGATCCTGAGATAGCAGATCCGAATGAAAATGAGATCCTTGACGATGAAAATGAACCTACCGCTGATGTTCAGGATAAACCGTCCTGCGATGAACCCGACGCGGCTGATGACATCGATGCTCCGGCTGATACAGATGATAATGGAAAAGAGGACAAGGATACTTCTTCCGATGATGAAATGATTTCTGACGAAAACGATACATCAGATACATCAGATGATGAAAATGAAACTTCCGACAGCACTGAGGACGAATCTTCCGAAGATGACGCCGACGCTGCTGAAGATGATTCCGAAGCTGACGAAACCGAAGATGAAAGCAATATTGTCGATGATAATCCTGTTATCATTGTAACTTTGCCTGCTTCTATCAATATTATCCTGAATCCTTATCATCTTAAAACACCATTGGGCGGAACTGTAAGCACCGATTCTGTTGTAAGTGACGAATACACCATAACAAACAGCAGCAGCTGCGCAGTAAACATAAATGCTGAAGTCACTGCGTTTACTTCTGACGGGGTAATTTTGTCATCTGTTCCGCTGGACGGCAGTGAAATGTCAAAATCATTGTTTATGTACATTGAAGCTACCAATGTTAAGGGTCAGTATTGCGGTATTTACTGCGGATATGACAATCAGCTTGCTTTTGGAAATGAAACACAGAATAAGAATATATTGAATTTGGGCAGCGGCATTGACGGTGATGTTGAAGGCTATTTTAAGATATGCGGTCAATTATCGCCAAATGCTAAGTGGACTGACCTTGATATAGTTTCACTTGTAATTACATTGAGTATTGAACCTGTATCCGAGGAAACTGTTGAAGAAGATCCAGCTGCTGACGAAGATGAAGTTACCGATGACGTTGACGAAAGTGAAATCACCGATACCGTTGACGAAAGTGAAATCACCGATACCGTTGATGAAAGCGAAGTTACTGATACCGTTGATGAAAGTGAAATCACCGATACCGTTGATGAAAGCGAAATCACCGATACCGTTGACAAAAGCGAAGTTACTGATACCGTTGACGAAAGCGAAGTTACCGATACCGTTGATAACGGTTCAGATGATTCTGATGATGAAGCGGCGGATTCTGATGAATCTGATACTGCTTCCGAAAATACTGAAAATACGGAAGATGATACCGGTTCCGATAGCATAGTTCCTGATGATATTGAAAATTCTCCTGAACAGGCTGAATGATATTTCTGATTAGTGTTTATGTTTTTCAGACTCTTAAAACGGGTCTTTTTGTGTTGCTGTTTTGCGGATATGCTGTTGGCTGTCCGTTTTTTATTTTTATTGAAAAATTCTTGACATTATAGTAAAAATATGTTAAAATATCATAGAATCATGAACAACTGAAAGGGGTAAAAAAATGAATAAATTACGGCTTATCATTCTGGCGCTTGTATTCCTCATAATGGGCGGCGGACTTACTATATCGGGAGTTTCCGATATTATCAAAATAGGCGGAGATATTCCCGACTTTAACTTTGAAAGTATTGCGGACATACAGAAAGGCGATTTTGCTGCCGGCTATATCGCAAACATCTACGACTGCTACGCCGGCGAAACTACTACAAATACAACTATGGGTATAGAAACATCTTCTTATACCTCGCGGGAATATTTTATAATGCCCCTTGTGAACGATAAAGACCTTGGAAATGATATGTTCATATCGGTTTCCGTGTCCGATAAAGAGGACAGGGACCTGCTTTATGCCATATGTGACGCTACATACGAATACCTTGACGGAAACGAAGATGCAGATTTTCCGGAAATGGCGTTTCTGGGGCGTGCGGCAGTCCTTGACGACGAACTTATGGGGTATATGGCGGACTGGTTCGAGGAAGCCGGGTATTTCGAGGGCGGACGTTCAGAAGCCATGGCGCATATAATTCCCTATGACTTGATGCTTTACAACCCCAACAGCGCATATATAAGTCTTGTTGTGGGGCTTATAATGATAGCTGCGGTAATTGTTGCGGCAATAATAATTTTCCACATATCCAAAGGCAAAACCAAGCAGGACAACCCCGCGGAAAATCAGGAATTTACCGGCTACACTCAGGTGAATTCCGAGCCTGCACCCGCTCCCGAATTTCCCGCTCCCGAAACTTCCGCTCCCGAAAACATTGGTTTTGCGGAAAATGATTACAGTCAGCCCGATATTCCCCAGCCAATTGACGCGGACGCGTTTTTTGCCAAGCCGGAAAAGCCCAAGCCCGTTCGGGAAGAACAGCCTGCCGCTCCCGCCGCAAATCAGTCAAGCGAGATAGAAACCGCGGGAATGGACGCTGAAAAGGTTCTCCGAGAGCAGGAAGAAGCCGCCGCTTTACAGCAGAAACCCACCGCCACAAGCGAGGGCATAGAAACCGGCGAACTCAACGCGGAACAGGTTCTTTACGAGCAGGAACAGGCACTTGAAGCTTCCCGTAAACCCACTGTAACGAGTGAGGGTATAGAAACCGGCGAACTCAACGCGGAACAAGTTCTTTACGAACAGGAACAGGCACTTGAAGCTTCCCGAACGCCCGTAGAAACAAGCGAGGGCATAGAAACCGGCGAACTCAACGCGGAGCAGGTTCTTTACGAGCAGGAACAGGCATTGGCGGCAACGCACAAAACCACCGTTACCGGGGAGGGAATAGACACTTCCGGACTGGACATGGGCGGGCTTGAATATTTTGAAGCGGCTGCCGAGGAGAACGATGATATTTTTGAATTTTCCAACGACCTTGACTATGATGTCAACGCTTCGGAAATCAAAATTGACTAACAAGGCTAAAGCCTTGTTAGTCAGAGTTGAAAGTTGAGAGTTAAGAGTTAAGATGTTGACATAAACCGTTAGTGTCCTTTTTCACAATTTAATTTTGCTGTATAATTTTACAGCTATTAAAATTTGAATGTTGAATTATCAGAGTTACTGCAATATCTCAACTCTCAACTCTCAAATCTCAACTCTCTAAAAAGCCTTTGTGAAAGAGGAGATCGAATATACTAAAATTAACAAATATTACGGTAATCGGGGATATAGCCGAAATGTTCGTTCTTATTGAGGGCAAAGAGGATATGGCATATCATTTGTCCGTAGACCTTGGCTCTGAAAGATATTCCGTAATTGATTCGGATATTCCGGAAGAATACAAATTGTATGAACGTCAGGCGAGAATAGCGTTACTCGGCTATAAAGGCAAAACACTGCCAAAGACTGTCGGTTCAATGTGGCACTAAGCACATCTCTCAATTCGTAATTCGTAATGCGTAATGCGTAATTAAAGAGTTGAGAGTTAAGAGTTAAGAGTGGAGTTATTGACATAAACCGTTAGCGTCCTTTTTCACAACTTAATTTTGCTGTATAATTTTACAGCTATTAAAAATTGAATGCCGGATTATCAGAGTTACTGTAATATCTCAACTTTAAATACTTTTGCAGATTTAACTTTGCTTTATCTCACGGCAGACATTAGGTTAGAAATCACTAAATAACACCTGAATGGGTGCAGGCTCAGCCTGCCTCTCAACTCTATATAGAAAGGAAATGGTAAAAATGAACAAGATCAGAATAGGAATTGCAGGTTACGGCAATCTCGGAAGAGGCGTCGAACTTGCCATCAGGCAGAACCCCGACACGGAGCTTGCCTGCGTTTTCACAAGGCGCGATCCCAAAAGCGTAAAAATTCTCACGGAGGGCGTTTCCGTATGCCCCATAAGCGAAATTGCCGCCCACAAAAGCGACATTGACGTGCTTATCCTTTGCGGAGGCAGCGCAACGGATCTGCCCGTTCAGGGACCGCAGCTTGCGGAAATGTTCAACACCATTGACAGCTTCGACACCCATGCGAAAATTCCCGAGTATTTCGCAAAGGTGGACGCTTCCGCAAAGAAAGGCGGCAACGTCAGCATAATTTCCGTGGGCTGGGATCCGGGAATGTTTTCAGTCGCAAGACTTTACGGAAACTGCATACTTCCCGAGGGAAAAGACTATACTTTCTGGGGGCGGGGCGTTTCACAGGGACACTCCGACGCTATCCGCCGTGTTGAGGGCGTTGCCGACGGAAAGCAGTATACCATTCCCGTGGAAGCTGCCGTTGAAGCTGTAAGAAGCGGCGCAAATCCCGAACTTACCACCCGTCAGAAGCATATCCGCGAATGTTTCGTAGTGGCAAAAGAGGGCGCGGACAAGGCAAAGATCGAATCAGATATAAAGAATATGCCCAACTATTTTGCAGATTACGACACCACGGTACATTTCATAACGCAGGAAGAACTTGACAGGGATCACAGTGCGATCCCCCACGGCGGATTCGTTATCCGCAGCGGAAAGACAGGCGTAAACGGCGAGACGGGACATATTGTGGAATACAATCTGAAACTTGGTTCAAACCCCGAATTTACTTCCAGCATACTTGTTGCTTACGCAAGAGCGGCATACAAGTTAAGCAAAGAGGGACAGAGCGGCGCAAGGACCGTATTCGATATTGCTCCGGCGTACCTCTCACCAAAGAGCGGCGACGAACTCAGGGCTTCAATGCTTTAATTCTTAAAAAACTGCTTAAAAAAGCCGGCTTTTCAGTCGGCTTTTTGACTTTTTCGGAAAAATTCTGAATAAATTTCCGTTTTGGGTTTACAAAACGGAAAAAATGGTGTATAATATATTAGCTATATAAAATTTAAGGAAGTACACATATGCGCGTTATAACCGGTTCCGCAAGAGGCAGACGCCTGAAAACTCTTGACGGCTTAGAAATACGTCCTACCGCCGATAAGGTGAAAGAAGCCGTTTTTTCAATAATACAATTCGATGTGGAGGGTTCCGCCGTTCTTGACCTGTTTTCCGGTTCGGGACAGCTGGGAATTGAAGCCCTTTCAAGAGGCGCGAACAGCTGCGTTTTTGTGGACAGCAGCCGCGCTTCTCTGGGAATTACCAAGGAAAACATTGAGACAGTGGGGTTTTCCGACCGTGCAGTTACAGCAAATGCCGACGCCGCGGCTTATCTTAAAACCTGTAAGAAAACTTTCGATATTGCGTTCCTTGACCCGCCGTACAACAAGGGGATAATTCCCAAAATTCTGCCGCTTCTGTCGGAAAGAATGTCGGCGCGGGGAATTGCAGTCTGCGAACACGAAAAAGGTCTTGAACTTCCCGAACAGGCGGGGGAACTGAAAAAATACCGCCCTTACAGATACGGGAAAATTGAAGTTACGGTCTACAAATGCAGGCTTGATGAAGAATAAATTTCGGGAGGGATAAAGCGATTCCAAAATTTGGAACGCTCATAAAATGAACAAAAGAATTGCTGTCTGCCCGGGAAGTTTCGATCCGGTGACTTTCGGGCACAGGGATATTTTCCAGAGGGCTTCCGCGCTTTTCGACAAGGTAATAATCCTTGTTTCGGTAAATGCCCTTAAAAACCCCAGTTTCACGGCGGTGGAGCGGGTAAAGCTCATAGAAAAAGTTACGGCTGACCTTGACAATGTTGTTATAGACATATGGGACGGGCTTCTGGCGGATTATGTTAAACAGGTAGGTGCCTGCGCCATTATAAAAGGTTTGCGGGCGGTCACCGACTTTGAATACGAATTCCAGCAGGCTTTGGCAAACAAGATACTTTACGACGGCGCGGAAACGGTGTTCCTGACCACAAGTTCGGAGAATATGTACCTTTCCTCCAGTGTTGTGAAGCAGATAGCGTCTTTCGGCGGAGATATAAGCCATTTCGTGCCGGAATGTATCCTTGACGACATAAAATCAAGGATAATGCAGAAACCGTAAACAAATTTCAGAAAGGACAGGTAAAAATGGTTATTGATGATATTCTTGATCTTATGGACGAAATGCTCGACAGTGCCGCGTCGGTGCCGTTTTCGGTAAAGAAATCCATCATAGACGCCGACCAGATGCGGGATTACATCAACGAAATGCGCCTTAATCTTCCCGGTGAGATAAAAGAAGCGCGGCTTATCGTTATGGACAGGCAATCCATACTTACCACGGCAAACAAGACCGCCGACGATATTATCCGCCGCGCGGAAGAAAGAGCAAAGGTAATTGTTTCCAACGATGAAATAACCAAGGCGGCAAAAGCACGAGCAACGGATATTATCAATCAGGCGCAGGCTCGGGCAAAGGAAATAAAGAACGCGTCCAACAAATACATTGATGAAACGCTTATAAAGACAGAAGAATGCTTGCAGGCAAATCTTGCGGACGTTCGGAAAACACGGCAGGCGTTCCGTGCGCAGGACAGCCGCAGCAATCAGCAGGCGCAGCCCGCCAAAAAGCAGGGAAACTGATTTTTCAAGTATAAAAAAGCGAGCAAGCTATGCGGTGAAACGCGTTTGCGCGTTAGGAAAGTCCGGGCATCACAGAGCAGGGTAGCTGCTAACGGCAGCCGAGGGTGACCTTAGGGAAAGTGCAACAGAGATATACCGCCAACTTGTTTGGTAAGGGTGGAAAGGCGAGGCAAGAGCTCACCGGAGCGCGGGAGACCGCGCTGCCATGTAAACCCTACCCGATGCAACGTCTGATTGGAACGGTACGTTATTGTCTGCTCGGCAGGCGTATCGTTACGACGGCTTGAGCGTTTCGGCGACGATCCGCCCAGATAGATATCCGCACACGACAAAACCCGGCTTATCGGCTTGGTCGCTTTTTACAGACCCCGTTCGCACATCGCGTTCGGGGAAATTTTTATACAGAGAGTGAAGAGTTAAGAGTTGAGAGTTGAGATATTGCAGTAACGCCTATATCTTCGGTTTCAATGTTTTTGCAGATTTAACTTTACTTTATCTCACGGCAGGTATTAATTTGGAAATCACTAAACTTTGCCTGACTGGGTGCAGGCTCAGCCTGCCTCTCAACTCTATATCTTGACAAGATGACCTCGTTCGTGTATAATTGTATAATAGGATAAACCGTTCAAAAAAGGGGGGCGCTTCCGTAATGGATAATAAAAATCTTAAACAAAGCAAGCTCAAAGAAAAGAATATCCTTGCTACTATGATCGTTATGATCGCCGTGTGCGCGCTTACGGGATTTACATATATCAGGATAAACAACATTACCGTAAACCGCAGTCTCGGACGTATGCAGGAGGCTATAAATATCGTTACGGAAGATGTAAGCGGCAAGCTTGCCCGCGACAGCATTTCCCTTAACGCACTTGCGGAAATAATCGCTTCTCAGGAAAATATCGCCGAAGAAAACGTTCTCCGCAATATCATGAAAAATATCGCTCCGCTTACTACGGCTAAAAATATCTATCTGCTTCTTCCGAATAATACCATAATTTCTTCAAGCGGCGAATCGGTGAATTTTGACACCGAGGGAAAGATAGACTTCAACGCGGAAGTTAAACTGGGCGAACACGTTACCGACAGAATGGTAAGCCTTTCAAACCCCGATAAATTCGTTATAAGGCACTTCGTTCCCGTGGAAAAGGACGGCGAAGTAATTGCCCTGCTTTACGCGACGACCAATCTTGAGGAATTCCCTCAGTCGCTGAATCTCAGCGACTTATACAACGAGCAGGCGCGGTTCCTGCTGATAGACAGGCACAACGGCGATTTTATAATGGATACACTCCACAACGGCAAGCTGGGAAATATAAAGGACTACTATGCCGAAAAATCCAAGGACTCGGACGGTTCGGCCACGATAATGCAGGATATTCTTGACGGAAAATCGGGTTACACAAAGGTGTATTCCAACACAAAACAGCAGTATCTTTACTTCTACTATTCGCCCATTGATGAGGAACAATGGCATCAGCTGGGCGAATCAAAAGACCTTAACCGCTGGACGGTAGGCGTTACCGTTCCCGAAAAGGAAGCCCTTGCAAGTGCTTTCAAGATACGTAAGCTCTGCATTTTTGTGGCGGCGGCAGAAGTTATCATATTCCTTGTATACTTCCTGTGGGTATTCCGCAACACAAATATCACCATGGAAAAGGCAATTCTTGAGGAGCGGCTCGTAAAAGCCGAGAACGCAGAGCGAGCAAAGACGATGTTCCTTTCAAATATGTCCCACGACATCAGGACGCCTATGAACGCCATTATCGGCTACACTAC
Source organism: uncultured Clostridia bacterium (assembly GCA_947629785.1). Taxonomy (GTDB): domain Bacteria; phylum Bacillota; class Clostridia; order Oscillospirales; family Ruminococcaceae; genus RGIG8773. The sequence goes on from CANRFB010000026.1 coordinate 23,844, forward strand.
CCTTGCGGCGGCAAATGTTGAGGACACGCCACGGGTAAAGGACTATCTTTCCAAAATACTTTCTTCGGGAAATCATCTGCTCAGCCTTATAAACGACATTCTCGACATGAGCCGTATCGAAAGCGGACGTGTGGACATTGAGGAAACGGAATGTTCCCTGCCTGACATTCTCCACGACCTGCGGAACATTCTGCTGAACCAGATGCACTCCAAGAAGCTGAATTTCTACATTGACACTATAGACGTCATTGACGAGGATATTTACTGCGACAAGCTGCACCTGAACCAGATACTTCTTAATCTTCTCAGCAACGCAATAAAATTCACGCCGGAGGGCGGGTCGATCTCCCTTATTATAAAACAGCTCCACGGCGCGCCTACAGGTTATGCCGCCTATGAAATAAAGGTCAAGGACACGGGCATCGGCATGGATCCCGAATTCATGAAGCACGTTTTTGAACCCTTTGAAAGAGAAACCACTTCCACGGTAAGCGGAATTCAGGGCACGGGTCTGGGAATGGCTATTGCCAAGAACATCATTGACATGATGGGCGGAACTATTTCCGTAAGCAGTGAACAGGGCAAAGGCACGGAATACACCCTTAACCTTGAATTCAGGTTACAGGCGGACAGGAAACAGGTGGAAGTCATCAAGGAACTTGTGGGAATGCGTGCGCTCGTAGTTGATGATGATTTCACTATCTGCGACAGCGTGACAAAAATGCTTGTTCAGCTCGGACTTCGGGCGGACTGGACCATGTACGGCAAGGAAGCCGTTCTCCATGCGAAACAGGCGCAGGAACTTGCAGACGAGTTCAAAGCGTATATAATCGACCTTTATCTTCCCGATCTGAGCGGACTGGAAGTTGTTCGTCAGATACGCCGCGAGGTGGGAGAGAACATTCCCATAATAATCCTTACCGCTTACGACTGGACTACCGTAGAACATGAAGCCCGTGAAGCGGGAGTTACGGCATTCTGCAACAAGCCCATATTCCTTTCTACCCTCCGCGAAGCTCTTGTTTCGGCTATCTGCACGGACGACGCGGCTTCGGCGGGAAATAACATACTTCCCAAGGCTTCGGACGAAATAAAGGGCAAGAAGCTTCTTCTTGTGGAGGACAACGAACTTAACCGAGAAATTGCCATCGCTATCCTCACCGAAAGCGGTTTCCAAGTGGACTATGCCTGTGACGGCACGGACGCTGTTGAAAAGATGGAAAACGCCAAGCCCGATGATTTTGACCTTATACTTATGGACGTACAGATGCCCGTCATGAACGGCTATGAAGCCACAAAGGCTATCCGCGCCATGGACGACCCGATAAAATCGCACATTCCTATTATCGCCATGACGGCAAACGCTTTTGACGAGGACAAACGGGACGCCCTTGCAAGCGGCATGAACGACCATATTGCAAAGCCTCTTGACATGGACAAACTTTTTGCCGTTCTGCAAAAATATTTAACAGAAAAGATATACAAATGACGAAAATGCGCTTTTCCGTGCGGGGAAGCGCATTTTTAATTTATTTGCTCTTGATTATTGGGTATGATTTGTGGTATAATAGATATTATTTTAAAGGAGCGTTTGAACAGTATATGAAAAAATGGACAATCAAGAACCCCGACCCGCAGGTAATAAGGACACTTTCACAATACGGCGGACTTACCCCTCTTTGCGCAGGCGTGCTTGCCGCAAGAGGTTATGATACCATGGAAAAAGCCGCGGGATTTTTCAATCAGGGTCCGGACGGCGAAGAAATTACCGCTCTTTCCGACCCGATGCTGATAAAGGATATGCGCGAAGCGGCGGAAATACTTCTGAAAGCCGTTGAGGACGGCAGGAAAATATGCGTTTACGGTGATTACGACTGTGACGGAGTTACCGCCACGGCATTGCTTTATACATACTTACAGTTTCAGGGCGGAGATGTGGTCTATCACATAAACGACAGAGATTCCGAGGGCTACGGAATGTTTTCGGGCGCGGTGCGGAAACTTGCCGACGACGGCGTTCAGGTAATTGTTACGGTTGACAACGGAATTTCCGCCATAAAAGAAGCGGAACTCGCCGCGGAACTGGGAATGGAACTTATCATAACCGACCACCATCAGCCCGGGGAGGAACTTCCCAAGGCGGCGGCGGTGGTAGACCCGCACCGCAAAGATGATGTTTCACCCTTCAAATACCTTTGCGGCTGCGGCGTTGCTCTTAAACTTATCGCCGCCATGGAGGGCGACTATTCCATGGCTATGGAACAGTTCTCCGACCTTGCGGCAATTGCTACCGTTGCCGATGTGGTTTCCCTCACGGGTGAAAACCGCGAGATAGTCCGCACCGGTATGCGTTATCTTAAAAACACCGAAAATCCCGGGCTGAAAGCCCTTATCGAAGCCGCGGGAATAAAGAATATTTCCTCAACTGCAATTGCGTTTTACATCGCGCCGAGGATAAACGCGGCAGGACGCATGGACACTGCTCTGAAAGCCCTTGAACTTTTCCTTTGCGACGATCCGGAGGAAGCTCGGGAACTTGCTAAGGAAGTCAACGACCTTAACGTCCAAAGACAGGCGCAGGAAAATGAAATTCTTGAAAATATAAAGAATATGATCCTCAAAGACCCGTCCATGCTTCATCAGCGTGTGCTTTTTGTTTACGGACACGGCTGGAGTCACGGGATAATAGGCATTGTTGCTTCCAAGTTGGAAGAACGTTTCGGAAAGCCCGTATTCATTCTTTCGGACGACGGGGAAGAATTCGCAAAGGGTTCCGCAAGAGCGCCCGAGGGATTTTCCGTATATGAAGCGCTGGCGGCGTGCGCCGATGTTCTCACAAAATTCGGCGGTCACAAGGGCGCGGGCGGGTTCTCGCTTTTAAAGGAAAATGTGCAGGCTTTCGGCGACGCGCTTCAGAAACACGCGGCGGAAAATTACCCCGTAATGCCCGTTATGACTTTAAACGCCGACAAGGTCATAACACCCGAAGAACTGACCGTGGACAATGTTTCGTCGCTTTCTATCCTTGAACCCTGCGGCACGGATAACCCTTCGCCCTGCTTTGCAATGCTTTCGGCGGTAATTGAAAATATTATCCCCCTTTCGGACGGAAAGCACACAAAGCTTTCGTTAAAATACGGGAATTCCTCGGTAACGGGACTGCTTTTCGGAACGGAGACTGCAAGCTTCCCCTACAGAGCCGGCGATGTTCTCAACCTGTTAGTTTCCCCCGAAATAAACGAGTTCAACGGCAGAACTTCGGTAAACGTGAGAATTCTTGACTACAGGATAAACGGCATAAATCAGCAGAAGTATTTCAACGCCAAGGAAACATATGAAAGCTTCAAGCGCGGCGAAAATATCGCTCCCGCTGTTCTGAAACGTATGCTTCCCGACCGCGGCGAACTGGGGAATGTTTACAGGCAGATAGCCGCAAAACAGAAAGCGTCCTTTGACGTGATATTCGGGGCGGTATGTTCGGACAGCATGAATTACTGCAAATTCCGCATAGCCCTTGACGCGTTTTCCGAACTGGGACTGATAAAGACCGACATTTACAGCGAAATAATTGAAATTATTCCTACCAACCAAAAAGCCGACCTTGAAAACTCGGCGATACTTTCAAGGCTGAAAAGGCTTATTTCAGCACCTGCGGCTGTATAAAAGACACCTATAAAAATAAGAAAAGGAGAGGAACGTTATGCTTAACAAGCCGGAAACAGTTTATACCATAGACGCGCTTATCCAGAAAATTCTCAATGAAGAAAAACAGTATGATCTGAGCAAGATCGTTTCCGCATATGAATTTGCGGCAAAAGCACACGCAAATCAGGTGCGTTCCTCGGGAGAACCGTACATTACCCACCCGTTGGCGGTATCGTTCATACTTCTTGAGCTGGGAATGGACACCGACACCATCTGCGCGGCTATGCTTCACGATGTTGTGGAGGACACGGACGTTACTTTGGAGGAAATACGCAAGCGTTTCGGGCAGGACGTTGCCATGCTTGTTGACGGCGTTACAAAATTGGGCAAGATACCGCTTTTCACAAAAGAAGAACAGCAGGCGGAAAACGTCCGCAAAATTCTCCTTGCCATGTCGCAGGACATACGGGTAATTATTATAAAACTCTGCGACCGTCTCCACAATATGCGCACCCTCCACTACCGCCCCGCTCACAAACAGCGGAACACGGCGCTTGAGACAATGAACATATACGCGCCTATTGCCCACCGTCTGGGAATGCGCACGATAAAAGACGAGATCGAGGATCTGGCGTTCCGCTATCTTGACCCTTACGCCTACAGCGAAATTGAGCAGATGCTCAGTATCCGCAGCGACAAGCGGGAAGCGTTCATCGACTCCATAAAACAGCAGATCTCGGAACGTTTCGCGGAGGAAAATTTTGCAAAGCCGCCTACGATAGAGGGGCGGGTAAAATCCATTTACGGCATTTACAAAAAGGCGTTCATGCAGAACAAAAGCATTGACGAAATTTACGACAAATATGCGGTAAGGATAATTGTTGACACCGTTAACGAATGTTACAACGCGTTGGGAATTATCCACGATATGTTCAAGCCTATCCCCAACCGTTTCAAAGACTATATTGCCACGCCTAAAGCAAATATGTACCAATCCCTGCACACCACCGTTATCGGGCGTGAGGGTATTCCCTTTGAAGTGCAGATCCGCACTTGGGAAATGCACCACACTGCCGAATACGGTATTGCCGCACACTGGAAATACAAAGAGGGCATAAACGGCAAAGACAAGCTGGAAAGCCGTCTTGCGTGGATCCGGCACATTATCGAAGCCCAGAAAGAAACGGACGATGTTGAAGAAATTGTCCGCACCATCAAAAGCGACCTTGCTCCCGAAGAAATTTTCGCGTTCACGCCGAAAGGCGACATGGTGACTCTGCCAAGCGGTTCTACGATAATAGATTTTGCCTACGCTATCCACACCGAAGTGGGAAACAAGATGAAAGGCGCGAAAGTTGACAGCAAGCTGGTTTCCCTTGACTATCAGTTAAGCACGGGCGAAATTGTTGAAATAATCACTTCCAAAGACCCCGACCACGGACCCAACAGGGCTTGGCTGGACATATGCAAGACCAATGAAGCGAAATCCAAAATACGCTCATGGTTCAAGAAAGAACGCCGCGAGGAAAACATTATAAAAGGCAAGGAAGAAGTAGAACGGGAACTGAAACGGAACTTCATACGTGTTCCCGATGAGGACCTTGCGGACTTCTTCTCGGAGGACATGAAGCGGCACAACTGCGCGACTTTAGACGATTTCTATGCGGCTGTAGGTTACGGCGGAGTCATTCTTTCCCGAATAATACAGCGCCTGAAAGACAAGTACAACAAATATTACAGTCAGAACGAAACGGAAGTCAAGCCGTTCGTTCCTCGGAAAAATCCCACGGGCGTTATTGTGGACGGTCAGGAGAATGTTCTTGTTAAATTCTCTCAATGCTGTAATCCTGTTCCCGGGGACGATATAGTCGGTTTTATAACCCGCGGGCATGGTATTTCCATACACAAAAAGGACTGTGAGAATTACGTCAAGGCTGTGCAGTCGGGAATTGAACCCGAACGCTGGGTAGCGGTACACTGGGGCGACGCGCCTGCAAGCGGAAGTTCGCCCATGTACAAGGTTACGCTGGACATTGTTTCCAGTGAAAATATCCTGCTTCTTGCGGATGTTTCGCGGACTCTGGCGGATATGCACATTCCCGTTTCGGAAATTTCCGTCAAGGAACTTAAAAACGGCAACAGCAGCATTTTTGTAACCATAAGCACGGCGGGGGTTTCGCAGCTTGAAAATATAATCTCCAAGATAAAGAAACTTCCGAAAGTCATAAGTGTTTATAGAACGTAGCAGGCTGAGCCTGCTACAAGAGTTGAGAGTGGAGAGTTAAGAGTTAAGATATTGCAGTAACGCCTATATCCTCGGCTTCAATGCTTTTGTAGAGTGGAAATTTTAGAGTTAAGAGTTTAGAGTTAATATATTTGCAGAACATCATAAGTTTGCTTTTATACAAAACTAAGTCTAAGAACAGAATATTTTAAAATTTCCGTCAGTATCTCAACTCTCAACTCTCAACTCTCAACTCTGATAAAAAGGGGTGTGTTTATTTTATGAAGATAAAAAAGGTTTTTACTGCGGGAATGTTTGCGGTAAACAGTTATATTGTAATTTCGGACGCGGGGAATGCCGTGCTTATTGACGCTCCCGAGGGCGCGGAAAAAATACTTTCCGAAATAAACAACAGCGGCGCAAAGCTTCAAAAAATACTTTTGACTCACGGGCATTGTGACCACATTGGATCACTTGCGGAAATTGCAGAAAAGACAGGCGCGGAGGTTTTCATTCACAAATACGATGCGGGAAAACTTACGGACGATTACGAAAATTTATCGGAATATTTTTCAATGTATCTTGACGCGCCCGCACGGCATTTTGAAAATGCAAAGACAGTTTCGGACGGGGATATTATAACGCAGGACGAACTTGAATTCCGCGTTCTGCACACTCCCGGACACACAAGCGGAAGCGTTTGCTATATCATTGATGATGTTATGTTCAGCGGAGACACGCTTTTCCGCGATTCCATAGGCAGAACGGATATGCCTGACGGGAATTATTCCGTGCTTGCTGAAACTCTTGAAATGCTTACGGAAATTCCCGAAAATTACCGCGTTCTCCCCGGGCATAATGAGGAAACCGACTTAAATCGGGAAAAAGCAAATAATCCGTTTTTAAGCGGAAATATGTTTGACTTTTAAAGGAATAACAAAATGGTAATTGCTTTTATAGGAAATAATTTTAAATACGAAATTGAAGCGGTGACAAAATTATTCCTGCCGCTGCAGAATTTTGAATTTCTTTTTGAGGAAATTCCCGACAGCGCGGATAATTTTTGCATTGTAAAGCGTGAAAAGGCTGCGGCGGGATATTCACTTTCCGTAAATGTTCTGCTGAACGGTGAAAAACGGGAGATTTCCCAAAACGAAAGCGGGGAATTTTCTGACGAAAAGGACGAAACTATCCTTTGCCAAAGCCTTTATAAAATTCTGCACGAATTAACGGGAATTACTCCGCCTTGGGGCTGTCTTACGGGAATCCGTCCCGTGAAAAAGGTAAACAAACTTCTTGACGAGGGAAAAACAAAAGCGGAAATTTTCAGTATTTTAAAAGAAAAATATTTCGTTTCGGACGAAAAGGCAGAGCTTGCTTTCAGGACTGCACTTGCCCAGTCAAAGGCTTTGAAAATGCTTGATACGCGGTCGTTTTCACTGTATATTTCAATTCCGTTCTGCCCATCGCGGTGCAGTTACTGTTCCTTTGTGAGCCATTCCATTGAAAAACCCGAAGCAAAGAAGCTTATTGTTCCGTACGTGGACAAGCTTTGCAAGGAAATCAAGGAAATTTCGCTTATTGCAAAGCAGTTGGAACTTAGGCTTGACACGATTTATATCGGCGGAGGAACGCCATCTGTACTTTCGGCGGAACTTCTTGAAAAATTAATGTATTCCGTCAAAAAAAACTTTGACATTTCAAAAATACGTGAATATAATGTAGAAGCAGGGCGTCCTGATACAATTACCGAAAAAAAACTTGAAATTATCCGCGATTTCGGAGCAACGAGAATTTCGGTAAATCCCCAGACAATGAACGACAGCGTTCTTGCGGCTGTGGGCAGAAAACATTCCGCACAAGATGCGGAAGAAGCTTTCAAAGCGGCTCGGAAACTCGGGTTCCGCAACATTAACATGGACACTATCGCGGGACTTCCCACCGACACTTTACAAGGCTTTGAACATACCATTGAAACGCTTTGCAGACTTGACCCCGAAAGCATAACCATTCACACGCTGACGGTAAAAAGAGCGTCGCGGCTGTTTTCGGAAAAGGACGGAATTACCGATAACAATATCGGTGAAATGGTACGGTACGGGCAGAAAAAACTGCTTGATACGGGGTATGTCCCCTACTACCTCTATCGGCAGAAAAATACCGTGGAAAATCTCGAAAATGTGGGATTTGCAAAAGAGGGTTACGAGTGCCTCTACAACATTTATATAATGGAGGAGGCACAGACGATCCTTGCGGCAGGCGCGGCGGGTTCGACAAAGCTTGTGAACACGGACAGCGGGAAAATTGAGCGTATTTTCAATTACAAATTCCCCTATGAGTATATTTCCCGATACGAAAAAATGATGGAGAAAAAATCGGGAATTACGGAATTTTTCAATAATTTATCGGAGTAAAAAATGGATAAGGACGAACTTATAGAATATGTTTCGGAGGAATATGACATTTCCCCCGAATATCTATGGGAAAGCACTCCCGACGCATTTGTTTTCAGGCGGAAAAACAACCGCAAATGGTTCGCAGTGGCGATGGAAATTTCAAAAAATAAACTCGGGCTTGACAGCGGCGAAAAGGTTTATATTCTTGATGTGAAATGCGATCCGCTGATGCTGGGTTCATATCTTGAACAAACCGGATTTTTCCGCGCATATCACATGAACAAGGAAAAGTGGCTGACCGTTCTGCTGGACGGTTCGGTGAGTCGGGAAGATATTATTTCCGTACTGGAATTAAGTTACGGACTTGCGGATAATAAAAAGAAAAAGCGTACATAATTTTAACCAAAATAAACTATGCGGAAAATTCCGCAAAATATATAAGGAGGAAATTTTTATGGCAATCAATTTTGAAAATCTCAAAGCGGGAGCAAAGGACATTTTAGACAAAGCCGCCGAAAAAGCAAACGAGGCTATCGACTATTCAAAAACACAGATCGACAGAGGACAGCTTCGTGCAAAAATAAAAGAGGAATACTGCAAATTGGGCAAAATTTGCTACGATATGCACGATGCGGGCGATGACAGAACAGGCGAAATGAAGCAGATAATAAGCATTATCAAAGACCTGAAAGCCAAACTTGAAGAAGCCGATACTGCCGTTAATGCCAAGAAAACCAAAGAATGCAAATTCTGCGGAACTGCAAATGACGCGGTAAATGTTTACTGCTCA
>CANRFB010000027.1 GCA_947629785.1 uncultured Clostridia bacterium
TGAAAAACAAAATCAGCAAACCACGCACCTACGCGATTTGCTGACGATTAGGCTTGTGACCCGTACGGGAATCGAATCAAGCCTTTCGCATTTTGTATCTTTCGGTAACTTGCCACAAACCGCTATTCTACGCGGTTTGTGAAAGATACAAAATTTCTGTCTTTTAGTAATTTGTCCTAACTTTTCATATCAATAAGTCCCAAATAAGTCCCATACCATTGGATATTTCTGCTTACAAATTAACGGTATCAGCGCAAGTCGGCGTTGATACCGTTTTATTTAGGATCAAACACAGTAAAACAAGAAGGACCGACAAGAAACCGGCAAACAGCTTTTTAATTCTGTTTGCCGGTTTTGATTCAGTTCAAGTATTCTGTAAAATTAATTTTAATTTGTTTTTCAACACCGTTAAAGCCTCTTTGGGATCTGAAATATTTTTAACCGTTTCTTCCATGGGACATATCCCGTCACCATTTCTGTTGATGATATTTTGCGTAAGTTCATCATATTCGTAAGAAATATTGTAATTTTTGAAAACTTCCGCAGCCGTTTCGCTTATAACAGGGGAATAAACTGCTTTCACTCCGAGGATAACATAAAGCATTGCCGCAGCTTTCCCTACAATTTTATCTGCTGCGCTGAAACCTTTCATATCCGTATGATTTTCGATAAATTCAATCAGCGGTTTTATCCCGCGTTCCGTGCTCTTAATACTGATTCCTCATTAAAGTGTAGACAAAAAATCTGCGCAAAAACACATATATGCAAGTTTTTGCTTGATTTTTTGTACACTTTATAATCGGAATCAGTATAAAACTATCTCTCCGCGGCACAGGACGCAGGTATCACCGTAAGTTTCCATTATTTCTTTTGCTTTTTGCAGATCACTTTTCATGCTTTTTCAGATCCTCAACACGGTAAACTATCAGCGGGAGAAGTACCCATTGAAGTGCTATTCCGAAAAGTCCCGCTGTAATACTTGTCCAAATAGAAGCAATGCGGACACTTTCATTTCCTAAAAGATAAACAGCTGTAATAATTGCAACCGCACGAACTGCACGTCCCGAAATCTGCGATATGATAACTTTTCCGAAAGTCGGAATTTTTGCGTTGCGGAGAAGTCCTGCGGAAAGTCCGTAACCGCAAAGTTCTATCATCATAAAGGGAAGCATTGCCGCACCGGGCATTCCCGAAAGTGCAAAACTTGCAAGAGGTCCTAAAAGTCCTGCGATCGCTCCTGCATAAGGTCCTGCAAGAAGTCCTACAAGAATTATCGGTAAGTGCATTGGCAGGAATGCTTCGCCAAGTGATGTTCCAAGTCCCGACGCTGCACCTAAAACGTGAAATACCTGCGGAACTGCCACTGCTCCGATAATTGCAGCAAGTGCCGCAAGAGTTTGTACCTTTACCGAAAGGCGGGGTTTTTCCATAGTCTGAATTGCTGTTGACATATTTTTCGCTCCTTTTTTATTTTATATAATGATATTTACAAACAAACCGGTTACAAGGGAAAATATCATTACAAAAGCTATGTAAATAATAAATCGTTTTAGTCCGAGAACGATTTTAAGCGCGCCTAAATTGGTGATTTTCGTGGCAGGTCCTGTAATCATAAAAGCCGACGCGCTGCCCATACTCATTCCCATTGCAAGCCATTCGCGGATAAGAGGTATCGTTCCGCCGCCGCAGGCATAAAGGGGAACACCTATCGTTGCCGCCATAAGCACGCCGAATCCCTCGTTTGATTTTCCGAAAAGTTCCGCAAAATCATCTGCGGGAACATATCTTTGAAACAGTGCTGAAAGCAGAACTCCCAAAAGAAACCACAATGCCGTTGCTTTTATATTTCTGCCTAAATTAAACAGAAAACGCAGGAACAGATTGGGGTTCGTATCGTGACTTGCCCGCGGTTCAAAACCGTCAAAATTGAAAAACGGTTTGTCCTTATAGAAAATATGCACCACAATTCCTGCAATAATTCCGCACAATGTGCAGGAAATTATTCTTATTGCAAGAGCAGTTCCGCCAAGGGCAGTGGAATACATAATAAGCTGCGGATTCAGCAAAACACTTGACATCATAAATGCCGCAAGCCAATCGTGGCGCATACCGTGTTTTGAAAATGACGCTGCAATTGGTATTGTTCCATACATACAAAGGGGAGAAGTAATCCCCAGAATACTTGCGGGGATAACGCCCCATATGCCCCATTTTTTATTGCGGATACGGTCAAAAGCGTTGTGAATAGTGTCTTTTGCAAACACAGACACCAGCGAGCCTATCACCATTCCAAGTGCCCAATAGCCCGCTATCTGCCGCAGCTGCACCATGAAATAGTAACTTATATACACAAATTCACGGTGCAGAACGTCAAACACTTCATTCATCAATGCTCACCAAATTATAAGTGCGGCTGCCAAGACCGATTTCCTCGGCGTGTTCAAGTGTATGCAGACCGTTGCGGGATTCGATTCGCTTTACAAGAGAAGCACCGTCACCGTCTTTCTGTTCGTAAACAAGATCAATGCACGCCTGATCCAGTGCCACGGGATCCGTTGATGCAAGAATGCCAATATCGTGCATATCCGGCTCGGCGGGGTTGCCGTCGCAGTCGCAGTCCACGGACAGGCGGTTCATCACATTGACATAAACGATCCGTTCACCGTTTTCAAGATAATCTGATACCGACTTTCCGGCTTCCGCCATAGCTTCTAAAAATGCGTCCTGCTCGCCGCCCCACATACTGCCGCCTGTTCCGCCGCTGTGGATCCAAGCCTTTCCCTCGCTTGATCCAAGTCCGATAGAGATATTCTTGATCGCTCCTCCGTAACCTGCCATAGCATGACCTTTGAAATGCGACAGAACAAGATAGGAATCATAATCTCCAAACGCCGCACCAACATAATTTTCCGTCAGCACACTGCCGCCCTCAACAGGCAAAGTCATTGAGCCGTTTTCATCAAGTATCTGAAAATCTGCGATCTCGGTAAAACCGTGATCCTCCGCTACCTGATAGTGCATGGCTGTTTCTGAACGTGAACCGCCGTATGCGGTATTGCATTCAACGATAGTTCCGTCAACAGCCTCTACTACATCTTTAATAAGCTGCGGATCAAGGTAGTTGCTTGCAGGCGGTTCGCCGGTAGATAACTTTACGGCTACTTTTCCGGTTGGTGTCCAGTCAAGTGCTTCATACACCGACATCAGTCCTTCGGGAGATATGTCGGACGTCATGTAAACGGTAGGAATATCGGAATTTGTCTGACTGTCTGACGTGGTAATGCTGTTCTGACTGTCGATTGGATCATCGTTCTTTTTTGAATCGCTGACGGACAGAGCAACGTTATGCGATGTCTGATCCTTATTTTCCAAGCCGACTGTTGTCGGTTCGTTCTGTGTGCCGCAGCCTGTTAATAACGTTGGCAGCAACAGTAACGTAAAGAAAACCGATAAAAACCTTTTTTTCATACTCATGTCTCCTTGTTTTTATAATTTTTTGCCTAATTCATACGCCATTTGAAGATATTTTGAACGCTCTGTCATAGACGGCGTTCCGCAGCCTTTGCCAAGAACCGTTCCCATATCGGTCAGATTTAAATACCGTACAAGCGTCCTGTAATTTGACAAAAGCGATTCAAAAGTCCAATCATCGGCGTTCCACGCTACCGCAATAAGTGCAGACTTCATGTGCTTTCGCTGAATACTGCTGTTAAATGCACAGAAACGGTCTATCATGGTTTTAAGTTGCGCGCTCATTCCGTAATAATAAAGCGGCGTGACAAAAACCATCATATCGGAATCAAGAATTATTTTGCGTATATTTTCAACATCGTCTTTCTGCGAGCAAGGTCCTTCATATCCGCATTTTACACAGCCTGTGCATGGGTGAATATTTGCATGGGCAGTGTCTATCACTTCTATATTATGTCCTGCCTCTTTTGCGCCGCGGATAAATTCCTCCGCAAGCATATTTGACGAACCGTGTTTGTTCGGACTTCCCTCAATAACTGCAATTTTCATAATGTTTCCACCCACTTCTTTAATTCATTTTCTTCAAATTTTCCGTTGAGCATTCTGCCGTCCGTGATCTTTACATCAGCCGCAACGGAATTTTTTAATCCTGCGGCTGTTTTTCCTAAACCGCTGCCGCCCGATGTGGCGAAAAGAACTATTTTCTTGCCCGAGAAATCATAGCTTTCAAGAAAAGTGTTTATGATCGTCGGCGCGGAATACCACCATATCGGAAAGCCAAGCAGAATTATTTCATGTCCTGCAATATCGGCGTTTTTGTCCGCAAGTTCGGGACGGCTTGATCTGTCGTTCATTTCAACAGAACTGCGGGACTTCTTATCCATCCAGTTCAGGTCTGCCTGTGTATAAGGAACGGAAGGTCTTATTTCGTAAATATCTGCATTTGCGGCATCGGCAAGTTTTTTTGCTGCCTTGGCAGTAACTCCACTTGCAGAAAAATAGGCTACTAAAATTTTGCTCATGTCTGTTTCCTCTCTTATTTCATTTCTTTTTCCCAACCACGGATAACATTCAGTTTATACCGATCCGCAGCGTCTTCAATCGCTTTTATCTCATCGGCAGTAAGTTCCAGCGCGGCTGCTTTTGCAGCGTCCTCTGCTTGTGAAGCCTTAGTAACACCGATTATGGGAAGTGTTCCTTTTGCAATTGCCCATGCAATGGGGATCTGTGCCGTGCTTACACCGTGCTTTTGGGCAATTTCTTTCATCACTGCTACAATTTTTTCGATCTGCGGCAGGAGAGGATTATAGGTTCTTCCTCTGTCGGAATTTTCGGGAAGAGGGTTGGAAGTGCTGTATTTTCCTGAAAGTGCTCCCTGTTCAAGAACCATATAGGAAAAGAATGTGATCCCATTTTCTTTGCAGTAATCAAGTATTCCCGAATCCTCCGATGAACGGTTCAGAATACTGTAATGATTCTGTATCGCAGAAATTTTCAATCCCTCGTTTTCAAGAATGGCAGCAGCTTCTTTGATTTCGGCAAGGTTGTGATTTGAAAGTCCGATATGTCCGATCTTTCCGCTTTTGGCAAGAGGAATAAGTTCTTTTATCCACTTCGGAGCGCCCACAGGATTGTGTATCCAGTAAAAGTCCATATAGTCGGTGCCAAGCAGTTCCGCACTTGTGTTGAACATTTCCACAACTGCATTTTCCGATTTCGGATCTGCACATTGAGGTGTAAACTTAGCAGAAATATAATAGCTGTCTCTCGGTACGGTGCGCAGAAATCCGCCTAAAATTTTTTCGGAAGTCCCCATGCCGTAAACAAAAGCTGTATCCCAGAGATTGAGTCCCGCTTTCATAGCAGTGTCAAAAACAGGGCGAAGCTCATCGGCGGTAAGTGTTCTGCCGAATGTTCCGTCATTGCCCCACGCCCATGCGCCAAGTGCGATTTTTGGAAATTTTTCGTTTTTATCCATTTTAATATCCTCCTGAATATTTATTGATTTTCAGCCGTTATGTTATTTAAATTCAGCCATTCTGCAATATCGTCAGGCAGGCTGCTGCCGCCGGAATAATGTACCGATAATCCCTCTCCCATGACCGCATCGGGTGCAAGCTTTGCAATTGCCGTAAGGCTCTGTCCGAAACGTCCGCCGCCGTGAGAGCAGAACGGAATGATAGTTTTGTCCGAAAAGTCGTATTCCTCTAAGAAAGACGCTATCGGCATGGGAATTGATGCCCACCAGTTGGGATAGCCGAGAATTACAGTGTCATACTGTTCAAAATTTTCGACTTTATTTTTTATTTCCGGTCGCGCCTGAATGTTCTGGTCTTGCTGCGCCTGATCGAGTACGGTGTTGTAGTCATCGGAATATGGAGTAACAAGCTCGATCTCAAACAGGTCAGCACCTGTCTGTGACTGAATTTCCTCAGCAATGCCCCTTGTGTTGCCGCCCCAAGAGAAGAATGCGATCAGCACCTTGCCGTCAGTGCTGTTCTCTCTGTCTTTCTCTGCGCTGACAATATTTCCTGCGCCATTTACGGCATTTCTTACAAGCCGTATGCCGAGGTTGAAACTGCCCTTGTCCTCCGGCAAAGCGGCACGGTAAGCGGAGCGCATATTTTTGGCAAAATCATTCCAACCGCCGCCGCGGTAAACGCGCCGTGTTCCGCTCTCCGGACCTGTAGGATCGACCTCATTTGCCGTGCTATATTCGCCGTAGAGATCCCACACCCACTCGCTGACGTTGCCGTGCATATTGTACAGTCCGAACCCGTTGGGAGAAAAGCTGTCCACCGCGACCGTGGTCTGACGGTATTCGCCGGGTTTAGTTGTGAGATTTCCTTGTGAAAAATAGTTGTCCTCTATTTCATAAGGGTAATGTCCGTAATAGTTGGATTCCTCCGGACTTATGGAGGTTTCGGTGTTGAACGGCGTTGTCGTTCCCGCGCGGCAGGCGTACTCCCACTCTGCCTCGGTCGGCATACGATAGCCGTTCGCGCTCCTGTCCCATGTGACAGTTTTTCCGTCAATGGTATAAACGGGCGTAAGGTTTTCTTTCTCGCTCAGAGCATTGCAATATGCTGCTGCGTCAAGCCACGAAACGTTTTCCACCGGCAGATCGTCTCCGTCAAAATTCGAGGGATCATTGCCCATAACTTCGGCATATTCGCTTTGCCGAACTTCATAGGGACTCATATAAAAATCGCTTACCGTTACGGTATGAAGCGTTTCGTCCGCAGAACGTCACGGTTCGTCAGAAGGACTTCCCATTTCAAAACTGCCGCCCTTAATAAACACAAAGCCGTCCTCTATGGGTTGGGTTTGCAGATCGGACTGAACGATTTCCGAAGAAGTTTCCGTATTTTGGGATATATCCTTTGCTGTGCTTTCCGTTTCGTTTGAAATGCTTTCCTCAGACTGCTTTGAGGAATTTGCCTGCCAAGGAGCATTTTGCGCAGGCACTTTCAAACCGACTGCTACAATAACACAGGCAAGTACCGGTATCACAAAAGCTACAGCTTTGTGTATACGTCCGTCTGACTGTTTATTACCGAATTTGCAAAGCAGCTTATTTATATAATGCGCCGCCGCTGCGAACAGACACATCATTGCAATGGTTTCGGCAAAATACACGACCGCCGTTTTCGTCTCGTCAAACATCACGAAATGCGTCTGCAAAAACAGATAGCTCGGTATCTGCTGCGTGAAAAACGCGAAAACGCCATACCCCGCCGCCAGTGCCGCAAGACTGCGCAGTACCCACGTCCTCGCGGCGTTCTTTTCGGAAAGATGAAACAGCTTTCTGCCAAGTCCGAAGAACTGCTCCATATGCAGACCGAGGTGCGCCGACATCAGGATAAATCCCCAATACGATGCGAACAGGTGAAGCTGCCGCGCCAAAATCATACCGCCGCTGATGTGCAGAAAGCTGAACACAAATCCCGACATCATAACGCCGCTTGCGAAAAGCGCCGCCATATCAAGCAAAAGCAGCAGGTCAACCGCCGTCCCGAACGCGCGGGAGGGATTGTATTTGCCTTTGGTGAAACTTTTCCACCAACCAAAATTCAAAATATGGTGCGTAATAAATAACGCCAACATAGCAGTTCCGAGCCATTCATGGCACTTTTGCCCCGTGAGTATCTCCATCATCAGAAGCGGCAGAAGCACGATCATGGCAAGGTCAACTATACGTTTTACGATCTGTTTCATATCAGTTCACACCCAGATCGTTTGCCCACTTCATCACGTCATCAGCAGAAGCATCGGCAGGGAAACGGCGTCCGTCAAGCCAATCAGCATCGCTTGCGGCAGATCGGAGTGCCGAATCGCTGCTGCCGAATCCGCTGCTTGCAGAAGTGCAGAACGCCGCCAAAGTCTTGCCGGAGAAATCATAGCTTTCGATAAATGTACTCATGATACGCGGCGCTTCGCCCCACCATATGGGGTAGCCTATAAGCACTACATCGTACTGCTCCATATTTTCCACTGGACCGGAGATCGCAGGACGAGCGCTTGGATCGTTCATTTCCACAGTCGAACGGCTGTTGGGATCGCCATAGTCAAGGTCAGCGTCCGTATAAGGCTGTTCCGGAATTATCTCATAGAGCTCAGCGCCAAGTCCGCCGGCGAGTTTTTGAGCAATGCCCTCGGTGTTGTTGGTAGCCGAAAAATATGCTACAAGTATTTTTCCGCACTCATCGCTGCTTGTTTCGGGAGCAAAAATTTCTGCGAAATTTGAAGTTTCTGCGGAATTTGCAGTTTCTGCGGAAGTTTCGCTTTCTGTTTTTGCTGCTGTCTCTGACGGTGCGGATATTTCGGAACTTTCCGTACTGCTTTCAACGTCCGTTATTTCAGAAGAAGATGCCTGAGAAATTTCTGTAATACTTTCACTTTCATCTGTTTCAGAGGACAAAGATGTCTGAACAGCTTCTGCACTGCTTTCGTTTTCCGCTGTTACAGAGGATAAAGATGTCTGAACAGATTCCGTGCTTTGTGATCCAACATTTGTGTTGTCATTCCCCGCGCAAGCGGTAAAGCACATCGACATAACAGCCGCTGAAATAATAATTAAAAACTTTTTCATTTTCATAAATTTCTTCCTTTCGGTGTTTTGTAAAACGTTCAAATCGTTTTATGTCCTCCTTATTTTTTGAACGTAAGGCATTTTCCTATAACATCGCCTGTTTTTAAGTATTGATAAGTCGGAAATTCAAAGAGCACAGGTCTCAGAGTGTTGTAATTTATTTTCCCGTCAGTATCAAGGTGTTTTTCGTCAACATAGGTGTTGTCTATCGTGCAGATAAAGCTTTCAAAATTCGGCGTTTCGTAAATATCAACAACGCTGCACTCTATTGTAAGAGGGGAAGCCGTTACGATAGGTGTTCCCGAGTCGCCGAGTACAAATTCAAAAACACCGGATTTATCGGTTTTATTTCCGCTGACCGAACCTATATAGTCCGCTTTCGGCAGCATGGCTTCGTCCACAAGGTTGATAGAAAGTTTTTTCGCCGTCTTAATGCACCCGTTAATAAAATGCGGCGCAGCAAGGCTTACCATAACACGGTCATGCCCGATGATCCCAAGATGACCGACAAGCGTCCAAGTCGGCTTATCGCCGTTCATTGCGCCTATAACCGTGATAGGCATGGGATAAAGAGCAAGTTTAGAGCCTATATTCTTTTTCATGATAATTACCTCCGATATTTATTATGACATTGTGTCACTATAAATATAATAGCACCGTTCTGACACTGTGTCAATATAATATTGTAAAATTTACCTTTTTAAAACAAAAAGTTCACATAAAAATAACGATCCCCCAAACCGTCAGGCGGTGGAGGATCGTAAAGTATGGGCAGGAGTCATTTTACTGTTTTAGTTATGATATAACCTCATTGAAATTGTGCAGAGCATATCATATTTATGTATTCTCATTCTGCTTTTTAAGTTCTTTCGCTAAATCCTGCAAGTCCTGACACGCATCAAAGCACATCTGATCATAACGGTCAATATCGTCAGCATTGCTGCGAGAGGTAAGACATTTTTTAAAGTATACACTTTCCGAAAAATCAACAGTAACACCTACCGAAGCGCTCTCTCCGCACTTTTCAAACAAATCGTTCATCACAAATCTGCCCCTTTCCGAATTGAGTAAAACAAAAATGTTCCAAAAAATTTTATAGATTTATTCTATCACTTTTTGCACGTTTTGTCAATATAAAATACGGAATTAAACGAGTTTGTATCATTTTTGCACGTATAGGTATAATGAAGTTTATGAAACAAATTTAATACGTTCAAAACGGCGTTTTCGGAAAAAAGTGCGCTATAATTTGGACAGGCTCGGAGATACAGAGCCGAAAATTAAAACGGAGGTGCTGAAAATGAACAGCAAAGAAAATCTGCCGATGATGTTATCGGCGAACGAGATCCAGACAATGGGATTCACGAGGAATATGGCATATAGCATACTTGACCGTGAGGACGTTCCCGTTGTGAAGATCGGCAGTCGAAAATTTATTCAGAGGGATAAATTTTTCGAGTGGCTTGACAGCAGAGAAGCAAGCAAAGACGAAAAAACTAACAGGAGGGACAAAAGATGAAAACTGAAAATCTTGCATTTAACAAACAAAGTGCAAACATTTCAAAACCGCCAAAACCGAAACGCTCCGATACGGACAGGCTGAAAGAATGTTACGATCAGCAGAAAAAACTTCTGGAACAGCAGACTGCCGCAAGGAAAAAGAGCAAGGACATTGAAAAGCGCATTTCAGACAATAACGCCAAAATCGCGGAACTGGAAAACAAGGAATTTTTCAAGATTTGCAGAGAAAAGAAAATCTCTACACAGGAACTCATAGCGTTTTTGAAAAAAATCCCCAAAAATGTTTCTTTTGAAAATCTTAACGCAGGAGGATAACGACAATGAACGAAAAGATGATGACAGTTAAAGAGTATGCAGACCAACAGCACGTTTCTCGTCAGTCGGTCAATTCTAAAATCAACCGACACAAGGAAGAATTGAAAAACCATATCTGCACGGAGAACGGCAAAAAAGTCCTTGACAGGTTTGCGCAGGAGTTTCTGAAACCCACAAAGGGCAATGTCCTGCTTATCAACAAAAATGCCGATTTAGAGAAATCTCTTGCAATTGAAAAAAGTGAAAGCAAGCAGAACAAAGCACTTGCCGAAAGTCAAGAAAACATGGCAAAGAGCTTTGGTTACGAACTTAAAATTAAAAATAAGGTTTTTCAAGATTATGTGAGAATTATGAAAGAAATGGAGAAGTGCATTATTGAACAAAATGCCGTCATCGCCCAAAAGGACGAGCGCATAGCCGAACTTACAGCTAAAGCTGTGGCGTTTGAAAATTTTGCGGAACGGCTTGATAAGCTGTTTGCACTTTTTGAGGATAACGCTAATATTGGCATTGTTCAGAAAGTCGCATCGGGACTGTTTGGCAAGAAGTAAACGCATTGCTTGAATGACGTTTACAAAAGAGGGGTTCTTTATTATAGCAAGCGCAGAAAAGTCATATGACTTTTCAAAATTTAGGGTAGTTTCCCTAAGACCTGATAACAAAAATCTTTGACATATTTCTAAAAACTTCTTGACTTTACAACGAAGAAGCGGTATAATAGAAGTGCAGAAATATGCCAATGGTCAGATTAAGGAGGTTGACCTGAATGGCATCTATCGAAAAAAGAGGAAACTCTTACAGAATAAAAGTATCCTGCGGTTACAAAGCAGACGGGAAACAAGTTACTCAGAAAATGACTTGGACTCCCGAAACCAATATGACGGAAAAGCAAATTGAAAAAGAACTGCAAAGACAAGCTGTTCTTTTTGAGGAAGATTGCAAAAAAGGACAGATAGTTTCTGCCGTAAAGTTTGAAACTTTTGCCGAAGAGTGGTTTGAGGAGTACGCAAAATTAAACCTTAAAAGCACAACTTACACGAGGCAAAGACAATTGACAAAGCGTGTATATGCCGCTATCGGTCATATTCGTCTTGACAAGCTTACAACACGTGAGATACAGAAATTTATCAACAGTCTTGCAAAGGACGGAGTAAACGAAAGAACGGGCAAGGCGTTATCGAGAAAAACAATGGTCCATTATCTTTCGTTCATTTCAACGGTAATTGATTTTGCGGTAAAAATGGATATGCTCAGCGATAATCCTTGCAGACGAGTGTCGATTCCAAAGGGTTCAAAGAAAGAGCGGAAAATTCTCACAATTGAAGAAACGGAGAAATTCTTTGAACTTCTGAAAACAGCACCGCTTAAATATCAGGCGTTTTTCATTTTAGATATTTACAGCGGACTAAGACGAGGAGAAATGTTGGGTTTGGAGTGGAAAGACATTGATTTTCAGACCGGAGTAATACACGTTCAAAGAACGTCAAATTACACCAAAGCACGGGGAATTTACACCGATACAACAAAAACAGAAAGCTCTGTACGATATGTGAAAGTACCAATGGAAATAGTGGAACTCCTCAGATCATACAAAGCAGAGCAAGACCAAGAAAAAGCCGAAGTAGGGGACAAGTGGTACGAAAACGACAGGCTTTTTGTAAAATGGGACGGACAGCCCATGAATCCGCAAACGCCATACGGCTGGTTAAAAGAATTTTGTGAGAAAAACAAATTCCCATTTTATGGAATACACCAATTTCGGCACTTGCATACCAGTCTTTTGATCGGAGCAGGGATAGACCCGACCACGGTATCGGGAATATTAGGACACTCGCAGGTATCAACGACTTTGAACCTGTACAGTCATATGTTCCGGGAAAATCAGATAAGGGCTGCCGATGCAGTTGCAAATGCGCTTAGTTTTACAAAAAAGAACGACGTAAATATCGTTATGCACAAGACAGGATAAGTTACGGAAAGATAAAATAAGTCCCATATAAGTCCCAAAGCCTGTTTTTAGGGTAAAAACAAAATCAGCAAACCGCGTACCTACGCGATTTGCTGAGAATTTGACTGGTGACGCAACTATCGACTAAGTCGAAATCGTTCAACACCTCTGAATTTTTCTCTATCTCTCGAATGTCTTTGAGGGAAACCGTCTTATTCTTATTTCCCATATTGAAAAATAATATCATTCTGTCGTCATACAGATATACACGGTTCACGAATATATTTATTAAATGATAC
Organism: uncultured Clostridia bacterium; assembly: GCA_947629785.1. GTDB lineage: Bacteria > Bacillota > Clostridia > Oscillospirales > Ruminococcaceae > RGIG8773. The sequence goes on from CANRFB010000027.1 coordinate 12,647, forward strand.
CGCGCTTTAGGATCGCATATATCAAGTCCCGCAAGCTCCGTCAACCAAGATTCTATTTGCGGAACTGTCGGTATGCGCCGTTCGTCAATGCGCGCTAATTCAAGTTCGTCAAGAATTTCATCTTCTTGCTTTTGAAGTGCTTCAAGCTTGGCCATAAGCGCACGGTTTCCGGTCTCGGCTATCATGTCAACAACGTTCTCGATCTTGTACCGGACAGCTTTCAAACGTTTTTCAATGTCCTTTATGCCGGAATCTCCAAATGATTTTTTGAACGCATCGACAATCATTTTCGCGACGTCGTGTTTTGAATCCTCGCCGGTAACAAGGGAAAGAACTGTCTCGCATATGTACCATTCAACGAAGTCTTTCCGCTCCGTCTTTTTTGGACAAGCTTTTTTCCGCTTGTGGTTTGAACAGGCATAATAATTATAAACCTTGTCGTTCGTGCCGTGGCCGCTTTCGCCGATCATCAGCGCGCCGCATTCACCGCAGTAAAGTTTTCCGGAAAGCAGATAGTCAACCTTTGCCGCTGCTCTTGCAGGAGCGCGCTTGTTTTCTGCAAGACGCCGCTGCACAACGTTAAACGTCTCTTTGTCAATGATCGCGGGACAGCCGCCGTCTATTTTTATTTCGCCCTTTTCGTCATTGTAATGCAGCACGCCTATGTATTTTTCGTTCGTAAGGATATGATCAAGACTCGACATTTTGAATTCACCGCCGAAACGCGTTTTATATCCTTTTGAATTCAGTGCGGCGGCAATTTCAGTTTTACTTTTGCCGTTTGCATACATTTCAAAAAATTAATTTCGGGATCTGGACCGTGTTGATGTCAACTTCATATTTTTTATTGACGATCTTAAAGCCGAGAGGAACGGTTCCGCCGGTTGAATTGCCTTTCAGTGCGGATTCGCGCATACCGCGCTTTGTTTTCTGAGCAAGTTCGGCGGAATAATATTCGGCGTTGGCTTCGAGGAGTGCTTCCGTCATTATGCTTTCGGGACTGTCGGAAAGGTATTCGGTAGCTGAAATTACCCGCACGCCGTTCTGCTTCAGAATGTGCTTGTATTTTGCGCTGTCGTAACGATTACGGGCAAAGCGATCCAGCTTGTACACAATGACGTACTGGAACTTGTGCTTTTTGGAATCGGCGATCATCTGCTGAAAAGCCTCGCGCTTGTCGTTTTTGCCGGTTCGGTCGCGGTCGATGTATTCGGTGATAATGTCGTATTCGGAACGCGCATATTCACGGCATACACGCCGCTGTCCCTCAATGCTCTGTTCATTCTGCTTGTCGCTGCTGTAACGCATATACAGCACGGCAGGCGGCTTTTTATCCATAATATCAGTCCTTTCTCCGTCTGCTTTGCAGGCGGGATTTTTTTATTTATATATCAACAATATCCGTAGTGCCGAGGACTAAACCAAAGCACCGGAAGTCGGTATATTCATTCAAAACAATATCACTGTAATCCGGATTCAGCGATATAAGTCTGTTTTGACCGAGTTTCTTAATGTAGCCCTTTCCGTCAACGTCAAAAATACCTATCTGCCCCTCATCAATGGCAGGCTGTTGACGTACAAGGACGTAATCTCCGCTGCGAAACTCCGGCTCCATTGAGTCACCGTCCACTTTAAGAATGAAGTCTGCCTTGCGGCTCTCTTTTGTCAGCGGGACGGATACTTTCCTTGTATCTTCATAATCGTTGAGAATGTCGCCCAGTCCTGCCGATACGGGAGCATCTATATAATTTATCATTATCAGGGCTGCATCGTCAAGATCAATGCCGGTAGAGCAGCGTTCGCACTCCTCGTCAAGAACAAGATCAACGATCTTTTTGCCGTGCTTGTCAAGCGAATGGTACTTATTCAATAAATTAATATCTTCGGGTTTTTGATATTCTTTGGACGGGAGATAGTTTTCACCCTTTTTCCATTCGGGATATAGAGTTGATACTAAATTGTCAAGATCTCTGTAATCGCTGTTGCCTAAAATATAATCTATAGTTACACCAAAATACTCTGCCAAATTTAAGAGGGTTTCATAATCAGGTTCTCTTTTGTTATTTTCCCACATACCTATTGTGCTTTTGCCTGTATGAAATTGTTTTGCAAGCTGTTCTTGTGTCAATCCTTTTTCAACGCGTAATTCTTTTAATCTGTTCATATGTTACACCTCACAACATAATAGTACCACACTTTGTAGACAATGTCAATAGCCTTGTCTGCATTTTGTCTATATTCACGAAAAGTGGACTAAGCGCTTGACAAGTCTGCAAATTGTGGATATAATATACTTATAATCTTAATTGATGGAGGTGATAAATTGTGACTGCTCTCTACAACTACCGACATAAAGCAGGGCTTACACAAGCACAGCTTGCCCAAAAAATCGGCGTTTCGAAGGCGTGCATAGGAATGTGGGAAAATGGTAACCGAAGTCCTAATATAAGTACATTAAAAAAACTTGCACAAATTCTTGACTGTACAGTGGACGAACTCATTGCGGACAAGTAAAAATACGCGGTAAATGAAAGGCAAGTGATTCAACATGATATTTAATCGTTTGAAAGAAATGCGCAAGGAAAGGAATATGACACAACAACAGTTAGCCGAACAACTTCATATATCTCCGCAAGTATACAGTCGATACGAAAAAGGCGACAGAGAAATGCCTATTTCTTTACTTATGGAAATATCTAATTTATTTGGTGTTTCAGTAGACTACTTACTTGACAGCGACACCATAACGGAAGACGAGGAGGTGAGAAAAATGTATAAAAAATTTGTTGAACTTTTACAAAAAAACAATACAACTGCCTATCAAGTGTCAAAAGCGACAGGTGTTTCACAGTCTACACTTTCCGACTGGAAGACGGGCAGAGCTACGCCGAAAGTAGATAAACTTTGCAAAATTGCCGAATATTTCGGAGTAACAATAAACTATTTACTTGACAGCGACACCATAAAAGAAAAGGAGCGAAACGTAATGAATTTTGGAGAAAATCTCCGCGAACACCGCATAGCTGTTGGTTTAACGCAGGCTCAGCTTGCGGAAGAATTGAGCTTAGCACCAAGCAGCATTAGTTTGTGGGAAAGTGGTGACCGCAAGCCGGATATTATTTTCCTCAAACAGCTTGCAAACATTTTCGGCTGCACAACGGATGAATTGCTTGACACGGCGGAAATATGTGCAGAAAGACAAGACTATGAAGATCAGACAGAGGAAACAGAAACACCTGAAAACAGCGTTGACATCAAAAATATCCTGCTTGAACAGGCGGCACTGATCCGGCAGGAAAGCAAGAAAACGCCTGACAAACTTCCGGAGCTTACCGAGGCACTCTGCAAGGTCACTGCTATGCTGATAATTTTATCAAGAAAGGCAGATGAACCTACATGAATCTGATTTTATACGGGCTTATCTGGGCAGTTATCTACTTGATTTATTCGGAGACGAAAGGCAGGTGAAAAACATGGATAAAAACTTTAATGCAATTGTCATTAAGGGAGACCGTTCGGCGGCGTGGGAACGTTATAAGCACAACATGAAAATTTACGAAGAGGGCGGATCGCGTTCCGACTACATACCGCCGCCCAAGTATGAACATCAGATACCGCTCAGCGACTTCGTTCTTCCGGAGGACGGGCAGGAGCAGGAAGACTGGCAGGCGGTCAATCTGTACGGCATTGTAAAACTGTACAGAGCGATCCGGCAAGGCGAAATCAAAATGAAAGAGTGAGAAAAATATGTGGATAATAATTTCCCCGTGGCTGCTGGGAGCGGCAGTCGCTGCTCTTACGTTCCAGATAGTCGAAAATATTACCCTGTGTATGACGGGTATTTCCGAGGAAGAGGCAGAAGATGAACGTATTCATAAACGTTCCTGAAAAACAGGATATTTCAAAAATAACAAGGAGGAAAACAACATGGCAAGAATAAATAAGACCATGGAAGAGAAAATCGCAGAGATGGAAACCCTGCGAAATGAGGGCAATTCGCTCACTCTTAAAGCAATAAAAGAAACAGGTATGCCGCTGTCAACAGCTAAACGCATTTGCTGTAAAATGCTTACCGAAGAAAAAGAGCCTGCATCGGCGGCCACCGACACAAGCTCAACAGATCCCACGTCAAAGGATTCTACCAATAGTATATCAGAAAATGCGGGAAATGTCAAGAAAAAAATTCCGCAGGCGGTAATGGACGCACTTAACGAGGAGATTTTTACGCTGCAAGAATATATTGATGAGGACAAAAGGAACATTCAATATTTGCAGAAAAGGATCGACGACATTGAAAATTTTGTGAAAAATTTCGGAGGTGCTGAAAATGACTGAAAAAGAAATGAAATTTTTTAAGGTGGTTAAAAGCTACGCGATGTCAGGCGGATTTTCAGACGTAAAAATAAAAAAAGAATTTGTTATTGCCGCAGTTGAAAGAATGGAAGAAATGAGTCGGGCTGCTCTTCGCGCGGTAGATCCGATAAGCGAAATAGAAAGACCATTACTGGCGGCAGCTATTAAAAGACTTGCCGAAACGTTATATTGTTCACTTGACAAAACAGAACAGGGCGCTTGCGACGACCTTATAAAAACATTTGTGCCGGTAATGATAACCATTCCGAGAGAGGTCAAGGAGGGCGGACAGAAATGAACTACACGGATCAGGCTTTGGAAAAATTAAAGAATGAACTCGGTTCATTCAAAGGCGGACAGAAAGAAAAAGCTATGAAGGAAGACGTAAGCGCGGCGCTCTGTGAGTTCTGCCGGCAAGAGCCGGAATTCGCACAAGCTATCGTGCAGAGCGATAAGACATTCTCCGACTGCATTAAAGCGGTCGCGGCAGGTACCGGAACGAGCATCTCAGACTTGGAAGCATACAAAAAAGCGGTCAATTTCTATTTTCCCGGCGCAAGGGTAAATTCCAAAATGACTATTGACCTTATCGGCGATGCTAATACCGACTCCTCGGCAAATCAAGAGAAAAAGTCCGTTCTGGATATCTCCCTTGATGATCTGTTTTAAGGGGGCGGGAATATGGCTGAATCGCTTAATGAAATTTTCCCCGATATGCCCGACTTCCCGGACGAAATAAGGCTGAAACTTCACCGGAAATATTCCGATCCGTATATATTTTTCTCACGGCAGAAACAGTCCGCGCATTGCTTTTGCACAAGTTGTTTCGGAACGTTTGATGTTCCGTCAAAAGAAATAGTATCTGACGTGTTCCGCACCTGTCCCGTTTGCGGTACAAAATGCAAGACGCGTTCAGAGGGTATCGGAAGAAGATCCATATTTGATGAAAGACTTGTATGTTATCTTATGCCGACAGACGGCGGAAATGCTGTTTTTGCAATATGCGGGCTGCTATACAACACTTATGGAAAACCATATTTTCGAGGCGGTGTGCAGATGACTGTCAATGAGCTTGCAAAACATTATCACGGATCGGAATTTGAAATAAGAAACGTTATCAAATATTCACCTGACGGTATAAAGCAAGCTGACTATTATTGGAGATCAGCGTATGAAACGAAATTTTACGAGCCTTATCTGACAAAAGGAAGTTACAATTACTCGGCGCGTATATATTATACGATAGAAAATCCCGAAATTCTCAAAGATACGTTTATGAAGTATATCCCTGCAAATTACAGCGGAGATAAACAGCTTACATATCTGAAATACGCTCTTGAATATCCCGCCGTTGAAATGCTTATGAAACTTGGCGGCGAACGGATCATCAGTGATATTGTCGATCGTAAATGCTCTCACAAGAGCGTTATTGACCTTTCGGGAAAAACAGCGGCGGAAGTCTTTATGACAGATCCGAACAACGCGGCAGTGATAAGGAATTTTATCAAGGAAAATAAAAACCGTGCCTGCGTTCAGGACTTGCAGATCTGGAAGAAACTCAATCAGAAAGAATACAAGGGCAAATACAAAATAAGCGAAGTCCGCGGGATCTCGGATTTTTGCTTTGATTACAGATTGATCTTTAAGTATTCAAAAATGATCGGGACAACGCTGCGGAAATTTATGAATTACATCCGAAAACAGCATGATATATATGCGAGAGCGACAGGAAATTCGATCGATCATATTATGATGATATATCAGGATTACATTGATGAATGTACGCAGCTTGAATATGACCTGAAAGACAGTCAGATAAGTATGCCGTCCGACCTTTTTGCAGCGCATGAACGCACATCATCAGCGGTGCGGGCGATCATTGAGGAGATCCAGCGTAAAAATGAGACAGAAAAAACAAAGCATTATCAAAAGGATCTGTACAAGAAACTGCTGAATATGTACGCATATTCCGACAATAACTACAGCATTATAGTTCCGTCAAGTGCTGCGGATATAATCCAAGAGGGAAAAGTTCAGCAGCATTGTGTTGCCGGATATGCGGAAAGACATATCCAAGGGAAACTTGCCATTCTTTTCATGCGCAAGACTTCCGAGCCTGACAAGGCTTTATACACCATTGAAATGCACGGCAAGGAACTTATACAGATACAAGGTTTCAAAAATCGTGTAAAACCGAATGAAACGGAAAGAAAATGGTTTGACCGCTGGCTCAGATGGGTAAGAAAGCCCGAAGATAAAAAGCATCCGAATGAAAAAACGGCATGAACGGAGGAATGGATATGTCTGAAAATCAAGTCACTGTAATTGAAGAAGAGGCTCTGGAACGTCATGAACAGGATATACAGATACAGTGTGAGGTCCAAGCAAATTCCTTTATGGAAACGGGCAGACTTCTTAAAGCCATTAAGGACGGAAAAGAATATGCCATACGCGGACACAAGACATTTGTAGAGTATATAGAAAAATCCTGCGGGACGGTGTTTCCGTTCCGAGCCGGACAGGCGTATAAGTATATCCGTGTGTACGAAAGCTACGGAAATCGGCTGAAAACTTATAAAAACAAGTTCAGCCTTGACATTCTGGATATGTTCAGGGACGTTTCCGAAGAAGAATTTCAAAAAATTGCCGAGGAAAACGACCTTGAAGATATGACGGTAAAAGAAGCCGAAAAGCTGAAAAAAGAACTTGACGCCGCGAACGAACAAATATCATTTTTGCAGTCAACTGCAAAAGAAAAAGACGCGGAGATAGAAAAGCTGAAAAAGCAGCCTGTTGATGTCATTGTTCAGGAGCCCGATCCGAAAGATGTAGAAAAACTTGTTTCGGAACGGCTGAAAATATCCGAAAAGGAATTTACCGCCGAAAAGGAAAAACTTTCGGAACAGATCAAGCAGCTTAAACAAAAAGCAGATTCGGCGGACGATATGAAAACCGAATATGAAAACAAGCTTTCGGAACTGGAGAAAAAATTCAACACCGAAAAAACTTCCGGCGAAACAGACGAGGCGCTGATAAAATTTAAATTCTATTTTTCGGAGATACAAGAAAACGTGAAGAAATTTCTTTCCGTATGTGATGATCTTCCGGACGGTGAAAAGAAAAATAAATTCAAAGGCGCGGCGGTAAATTTTTTCAATGGTATTCTGGAGGAATTGAAATGAAACGTGAAAAATATCAGGAGGAATTTTAAATGGAAAACATTCAGACAGTAAAAGTTCTTTGTGCAGAGCTTGAAGATGTAAAGCGCATACGAATGGTAAACGTTACGCCTACCGCAAACGGTCTTACCATTATAGGCGGCAGAAATAATCAGGGCAAGACCTCGGTAATAGATTCCCTTATGTGGGGACTGGGCGGTGATAAATACCGTCCGTCAAATCCCACAAGAGAGGGTTCTTTAGTTCCGCCTAAAATAAAGATAAAGCTTGATAACGGCATTGTCGTTGAGCGCAGCGGAAAGAACAGCGAACTTAAAGTTACCGATCCGTCCGGCAGAAAAAGCGGTCAGAAACTTCTCAATTCGTTTATAAGTTCTTTTGCACTGGATATACCGAAATTTATGGAGATGAACTCCAAAGAAAAAGCAGACGTACTTCTTCAGATAATAGGTGTCGGGGATAAACTCGCAAAGCTTGACAACGAAGAAAGCATACTGTATAACCGCAGGCTTGAGATCGGCAGGATCGCCGAACAGAAAGCAAAATACGCAAGCGAACTTCCCGAATATGAGGGCATACCGAATGAGCCTGTCTCCCCGTCTGAGCTTATCCGTCAGCAGCAGGAAATACTTGCAAGAAACGGTGAAAATCAGCGTAAGCGGTCACATCTTGCGGATATGAAAAAGGAATACGAACAGCTTGTTTCTGCAATTGAAGAAACGGAACGCAGACTTTCCGAACTGAACGGCAAGCGCGAAAAACTCGGAGAAGATATACGGCTTGCAAGCGTTTCCGTTCAGGAACTGGTTGACGAAAGCACGGCAGAACTTGAAAACAATATCCGTAATATTGAAGCCCTGAACATCAAGATACGTTCAAATCTCGAAAAGGAAAAAGCCGAGGAAGAGGCGCGGCATTTTTCGGAAGAATATAACGGCATGACAGCCAAAATAGAACAGCTCCGTTCCGATCGGCGCGCGCTGCTTGACAATGCCGACCTGCCTTTAAAGGAATTGTCCGTTCAGGACGGAGAACTTATCTACAAAGGCGCAAAATGGGACTGTATGAGCGGTTCTGAACAGTTGAAAGTGGCTGTATCCATTGTAAGGAAACTCAATCCGAACTGCGGTTTTGTGCTTATAGACAAGCTGGAACAGATGGATCTTGAAACGCTTCACGAGTTCGGGAAATGGCTTGAAACGGAAGGCTTGCAGGCAATTGCAACAAGAGTTTCAACAGGTGACGAATGCAGTATCATAATTGAGGACGGATACGTCAAGGAAAACAAAGAAAATAACGACAGCGGCGAAGTCAAAACGCCGTCATTCAAGAAAGGGTGTTTCTGATAATGGAGATTAATATTTCAACGGGTACTGTTCCCTCAAAGAAAAAGTTCGTAATTTACGGTACGGAAGGTATCGGCAAATCAACGTTTGCTTCAAAATTCCCCGATCCCCTGTTCATTGACGTTGAGGGCGGCACGAAAAATATGGACGTCAGACGTTTTGCAGATCCGCCTACATCTTATGCCATGCTGATAAACTATATAGATCATGTAATGCAGAATGCGGGCATTTGCAAGACGCTTGTAATTGATACGATAGACTGGGTCGAACGTATGATAGTAAATGACGTCTGCACTTCTCACGGTAAAAAAGGCATTGAGGATTTCGGTTATGGAAACGGCTATACATATGTTGCCGAAAAGGTAGGACAGTTCCTCAATAAACTTCAGGAACTCATCGACAAGAACATCTGCAACGTTGTACTTATAGCGCACGCCCAGATAAAGAAATTTGAACAGCCAAACGAGTCGGGTTCTTATGACCGTTATGAACTGAAACTCGGAAAGAAAACCACTTCACAGACAGCTCCTCTTGTAAAGGAATGGTGTGACGCTCTGCTTTTCATCAACTATGAAACGTTTGCGGTAAAGCAGGATAAGGAAGGCAAGAAATTCAAAGCGCAGGGCGGCGAACGCGTAATGTATACAACGCATCACCCCTGCTGGGACGCAAAGAACCGTTTCGGACTCCCTGAAAAAATTCCCTTTGATTATTCGTCTGTTGCGTTCATTCTGGACGATAAACCTGCCGTTACGGAACATTCCGATAAAAAGCCCGCCGAGCCTGATATTTCCGGACCGCAAAAAGCAGAGAACGCTCCCACGGTCCGGCAGGACAAGCCCGCAGAAACTGTACAGGAAAATTCCAATGAAAAATTTGACCTTTCCGATTTTGAAGAAATATCCCCTGCTCTTGTCATTCCCGATAATATTCCAAAGGAACTGCAAGACCTTATGCGTATAAATAAGGTCAGCGAAGAAGAGATACGCCGCGCTGTTGCCATGAAAGGATATTATCCCGAAAATACGCCTATCGGAAATTATGATAAAGATTTCATAAGTGGAGTGCTTATAGAGGCGTGGGAACAGGTTTATGACCTTATTTCAGGCAACAGAACACCATTTTAAATTTTAAGAAAGAGGTATCATATCATGCAAGAAAATACAACTTACGACTGGGACAGCGAAATTAATAACGAGGAATCGGAGTTTGTGCTGCTTCCGGAGGGTGACTACGAATTCACTGTTGAAAAATTTGAGCGCGCACAGTTTGACGGCTCATCAAAAGTTCCGCCCTGCAAGAAGGCTATTGTAACATTCAGTATAAAGGGCGAAACCGATACGATAAATATAATAGAAAATTTCCTGCTTTATTCGGGAATGGAATGGAAACTTTCGGCGCTGTTCCTTTCGGTGGGAATGAAAAAGCACGGCGAGCCGCTGCGTATGAACTGGTCGGCTTTGCCGGGCAAAACAGGCAGATGCCACGTTTACACCGATACATACTATTCCAAAGATGATGTGAACAAGGAGACTCCGAAGAAAACAAACCGTATAAAGAAATTTTACGCATATGACGATAATGTACAAGTGATAAAGCCCAATAATTCAGCATGGAAGAAGGGACAGTTCTGATGGAACTCAGACCGTATCAGCAAGAAGCTATGACTTCAATTCTCACGGAATGGGATAACGGTCATAACAATACCTTGCTTGTTCTTCCTACCGGCTGCGGAAAAACTATCGTATTTGCAAAGATCGCAGAGGAATGTGTCAGGCGCGGTCAGCGTGTTCTCATACTTGCGCACCGCGGTGAACTGCTTGATCAGGCGGCGGATAAAATTTATTCCGCAACGGGATTGAAAACCGCCGTTGAAAAAGCAGAAGAAAGCTGCATCGGTTCATGGTATAGGATCGTTGTGGGAAGTGTTCAGACGCTTATGCGCGACAAACGGCTTTCGCAGTTCGGGCATGATTATTTTGACACGATAATCATAGACGAAGCGCATCACTGCATTTCCGACAGCTACCGGAAAATACTTGAATATTTTTCGCAGGCAAACGTTCTGGGCGTTACGGCTACACCCGACAGGGGCGATATGCGGAATCTCGGACAGGTGTTTGACAGTCTTGCCTATGAATACACGCTTTCAAAAGCAATACGCGAGGGGTATCTTTCACCGATAAAAGCAATGACAATTCCTCTTAAACTCGACCTTACGGGCGTTTCCACACAGGCGGGAGATTTTAAAGCCTCGGACATTGACTCGGCGCTTGATCCGTACCTTTTCCGGATAGCAGAGGAAATGCGGAAAAACTGTTCCGACAGAAAATGCGTTGTTTTTCTCCCGCTTATAAAAACTTCGGTCAAGTTCAGGAACATTCTGAACGAATACGGATTCAGAGCGGCGGAAGTCAACGGCGAAAGCGAGGACAGAAAAGAAATACTCCAAGATTTTGAAGACGGAAAATACAATGTCCTTTGCAATTCAATGCTGCTTACGGAAGGCTGGGATTGTCCTTCGGTGGACTGCGTTATCGTTCTGCGTCCTACAAAAGTGCGCGGACTGTACTGTCAGATGGTCGGACGCGGCACAAGACTTTCCCCCGGAAAAACGGATCTGCTGCTGCTTGATTTCCTGTGGCATACCGAAAGGCACGAACTTTGCCGCCCCGCTCATTTAATTTGTGAAAATGATGAAGTGGCAAAGAAAATGACCGATGATCTCGCGGAAGCGGGCTGTCCCGTTGATATTGAAGAAGCCGAACATACCGCTTCCGAGGAAGTGGTTGCGGAACGTGAAGAAAGCCTTGCAAAAATGCTTTCGGAAATGAAAAAACGCAAGCGGCAGCTTGTTGATCCGCTGCAATATGAAATGTCAATACAAGCCGAGGATCTTTCCTCATACAGACCTGCTTTCGGCTGGGAGATCGAGCCGCCCACCGATAAGCAGAAAGCAGCGCTTGAAAAGTTCGGTATTTTTCCTGATGAAATCGAGTGCGCGGGCAAAGCAAAACTTATTCTTGACAGGCTCGACAAAAGACGGCATGAAGGTCTTACAACGCCAAAACAGATACGGCTGCTTGAGGGCAAAGGTTTCCGTCACGTCGGAAAATGGCTCTTTGACGATGCAAACAAGCTTATAGGACGAATTGCCGCAAATAACTGGAGAGTTCCCGCCGGTATAGTTCCGGCTGAATACACTCCGACGCAAATAAGTGGTGATATTTTATGAATGATATTGAACAGTTACTTGAACACATAGACCCCGCAAAGCTGAATTATCAGGAATGGGTAAATGTGGGCATGGCATTGAAACACGAAGGATATTCGGTCACTGACTGGGATAAATGGAGCAGGAAGGACGCGGGGCGATACCATTCGGGGAAATGTGAAAAGAAATGGCAGAGTTTTAACGGCTCTGCCTCCCCCGTCACGGGCGGAACGCTTTTCCAATATGCCAAAGATCAGGGCTGGACTCCGCAGCATGAAGATATTACATTCGACTGGGACAGCGAAATTTCAAGAGAAACAGACGATATTCCTTTCATCAACAGCAACGAGGGAATAAAACTTTCCGAGCCTGAAAACTGGGATCCGAAAAATGAAGTGATACGTTACCTTGAAACACTGTTTGACGCTAACGACAATGTGGGTTATGTTACCGAAACATGGGAAAAGAACGAGGACGGAAACGTAAAATATCTTCCGACAAAAGGCTCATGTTCACGGACGGCAGGAGACCTTATCAAGGAACTTAACAAATGCAGCGAAATTCAGGACGTTCTCGGCGATTATAAGCCGGAAGCAGGTGCGTGGGTAAGGTTCAATCCGCTTGACGGAAAAGGCGTTAAAAACGAAAATGTTACCGAATTCAGGTATGCGCTTGTAGAATCGGACAGTATGCCCGTTGAAAGTCAGAATGCCGTTCTGAGAGAGCTGGAACTTCCCATTGCAATACTTGTGTATTCGGGCGGAAAGTCGCTGCACGCTATTGTAAAGATCGACGCCGCCGATTATGACGAATACCGCAAGCGCGTTTCATATCTTTATGACGTATGCCGTAAATCAGGGCTTGATGTAGACAAGGCAAACCGCAACCCGTCACGTCTGAGCCGTTTGCCGGGCGTTACACGGAACGGTAAAAAGCAGTACATTGTTGATACGAACATCGGGAAAGAAAGCTGGGACGAGTGGTACAACTGGATAGAAAAGATAAACGACGATCTTCCCGAACCCGAAAGCCTGTCGGCTGAATGGGATCATCTGCCCGAACTTTCGCCGCCGCTTATTGACGGCGTACTCCGACAGGGACATAAAATGCTGCTTGCCGGACCGTCAAAGGCAGGAAAGTCATATGCGCTTATTGAGCTTTGCTGTGCGATCGCAGAAGGCACTGAATGGTTCGGCTTTAAGTGTACCCGCGGCAGGATACTGTATGTAAATCTTGAACTTGACCGCGCTTCCTGCCTGCACCGTTTCAAGGACGTATATTCCGCACTGGATATTCCCTGCGATCATATCGGAAATATTGATATATGGAATCTGAGAGGCAAGTCGATACCCATGGATAAACTTGCGCCGAAACTTATCCGCCGTGCATCTTCAAAGAATTACATAGCCGTGATAATCGATCCCATATACAAGGTAATAACCGGGGACGAGAACAGCGCGGATCAGATGGCGCATTTCTGTAACCAATTTGACAAGGTATGCAACGAGCTCGGCTGTGCGGTCATTTATTGCCACCACCACAGCAAGGGCGGTCAGGGCGGCAAGAAATCAATGGACAGGGCAAGCGGTTCGGGAGTATTCGCAAGGGATCCCGACGCGCTTCTCGACCTTACGGAGCTGCCTCTTAAAGACAGCATACTGAAAGAAAATTACAACAAAGCAGGCTGCGATATATGCCTTAAATGGATAACGCGCTTTGAAAATGATTTTACCGAAAATGTATCCCGTGATGATGTTCTCAGCCTTTCAAAAATGAAAGAATATGCCCGTCAAAAGCTCCCTGAACAGTCGTATGCTCTCTTATGCAACGAACTGAAAAAAGCCGAAAAGGACGTAAACAGGCGCACTGCGTGGCGTATCGAGGGAACGCTCAGAGAGTTTGCGGCATTTGAACCAATTAACTTATGGTTTGACTATCCGATACACAACGTTGATCAGAGCGGCATTCTCAATGATCTTCAGGTCGAAGATAACACACCGCCTTGGCAAAGGGCTGTGGAAAAACACAAGGAATCAGCAAAGAAAACGCGTCTTTCCAACATTGAAAAGTTTGAACAGGCATATAACGAATGTTATCTTGACGATGTTCCGCCTACTATGCAGGAAATTGCCGACTACCTTGACAAGCCGATAAATACGGTCCGGGACTGGGCAAAAAAAGCAGGATATACAGTTAAGAAAAATACAAAATTTGTCATTAAAGAAGACGATACATCCGACGAACAGTGATACAAAAAACATAACTTTCTATACTTCGTACAACTCACGAAAAACATAAAATTATATATTTCGTATCTGCTCATATTAGTACGAATAATATAAAAATTATGTATTTCGCACAACTCACGAAAAATATAAAATTTATGTTTTTTGTCGGCACGACGGAAAACACATACCCTAAAGGGTATGGTAAACCACCCCGTGTCCGGTGTGTACGGGGAACACCAAGGGGTGTGTTCCCCGATACTCACAGACACGGACAAATGCGAATTTCAAAATCGAAAGCGAGATGTTAAAAAATGGCAACTGAATTTTTTATGGCAATGGCAAAAGTTCCCACGGTAACGCATCAGGAACATCAGGTGAGCGTCAGGAACGGCAAGCCGTTTTTTTACGAACCAAGCGAACTGAAAGATGCAAGACAGAAACTTACGGCGCATCTTGGAAAACACGTTCCCGATGTTCCCTACGTTTCGGCAGTGAGATTGACGGTCAAGTGGCTTTTTCCGATAAGCGGCGATCATCGGGACGGCGAGTACCGGACAACAAAGCCCGACACGGATAATCTCAACAAGCTGCTTAAAGACTGCATGACGAGGTGCGGGTTCTGGAAGGACGACGCTCTGGTAGCCTCGGAGATATGCGAGAAGTTCTGGGCGGCAAATCCGGGGATATATGTCCGCATTGAGGAGTTGTAGGCGTATGGAACTGCCGGAGATAAAGCGAAACCTTGAAAAGCCTGTCAGACTTGTGTTAAAACGGCATTATGTTGACGGGAAATATATTCTCAGTGGGTGCATACTTCGTATGAACAGAGAAAGAACGGGCTTTTTCTATCAGGCAGAATTGCGCGAGATCTCCACGGGAACGGTGATCGTTGCGGCACTGGAAGATGTTTACCCGCTGAATGGCAAAACGCCTTAAAAGGGCATTAGCGTTCGTCTGAGAGCGTTTGGTTTGGAGATGATAAATAAAAATGACACCAAAAGAGTTTTTACAGCAGGCGTATTTCATAGACAGGCAGATAAGGCTTGACCTTGAAAAACTATCTGCAATGCGTTCCGCGCTTTTCGGAAAAGGCGTGAATCATGTATCCGGCAGCACAAGCTGCGAACGTCACGGAAACGGCGTTGAAAACGCATATATCCGCGTTCTGGCATATGAGGAAAAGATAAATGCCGAAATAGACAAGCTTTCCCGAAAGCGTGAGGAGATCGAAAAGGTCATTGACAGGATCCCCGACAAAACAGAACGCGAGATCCTCTCCAGACGGTACCTGCTCTTTCAGAAATGGGATAAAATTGCCGAGGATATGCACTACAGCACCCGAAGAATTTTTCAGATACACGGCAGAGCACTAAAAAACATTTCAGTATATTTCAGTAAATTTCAGTAAATTTTTACTTGATTTCATCTTAAAAATGTGATATGCTTAGAATGCGAGAATAAGAATTAAAAGTGCCTTAAATAATACTCCTTTTTTTGGACAATTTATAGAGTTGAGCAGGGATCTCCGTTTCATGCAAGTGAAATGGAGATTTCCTGTTTTATATAAAATCTTACCGTGGTGGTGACAATGAATGAAAAAAACCTGATACCGCTTAATCAACGAACAAAGAGCGAACAAAGAGAAATCGCCGCAAAAGGCGGAAGAGCATCGGGCATTTCAAGAAGTTTCCGCAGCGCTACGAAAAAGCGGCTGAAAGAGCATCCCGAACTGTTTGACGAGATAATTTCAATGCTTGAACGAATGTCCTTAGACGGCGATCTGAAAGCTCTTGACCTGCTTCTGGAACTGTCGGGGGAATCTCCCAAGCAGATGGAACTTGCCCTCAGAAAGCGTGAGCTGAAACTCAAAGAAAACGCGGTAAAAGCCGTTCGGGAAACTCCCGACGAGATCCCCGGACTGTATAAGGCTTTAGGAGACGGTGACAATGACGTTTAAAAAACTTTCCCCGAAGCAAAAGGAGATCTTCCGCTGGTGTTATCGGGATAATTACGACGCGCTGATATGCGACGGAGCTGTCCGCAGCGGGAAAACTATCTGCATGATAACTTCGTTCATACTCTGGGCAATGCGCAAATTCAACGGCGCGGTGTTCGGCATTTGCGGCAAAACAGTCCGTTCCGCCGAAAGGAATATAATTTCGCCGCTTATGAACATTGCGGACATTACCGCGTATTTTGCGGTGAATTACACCCGCTCCGTGAACCTGCTTACCGTTGAGGGCTGCGGGCGGAAGAACAGCTTTTACATTTTCGGGGGCAAGGACGAAAGCAGCTATATGCTCATTCAGGGCATAACCCTTTCGGGCGTGCTTTTTGATGAAGTCGCACTTATGCCCCGCTCTTTTGTGGAACAGGCGATAACAAGAACGCTTTCGGTGGAAAATGCAAAACTCTGGTTCAACTGCAACCCCGACAGCCAATTCCACTGGTTTTACAACGAATGGATAAAACGCGCCGAGGAACGCCGTGCGCTGCGTTTGCATTTCCTGATGTCGGATAATCCGATCCTCACGGAAAAGCAGCTTGAAAGCGCGGAACGGCAGTTTACGGGGGTATTTCACGACCGTTACATAAAAGGCTTGTGGGTATCGGCGGAGGGTGTTATTTACAGAGATTTTGCGGATAATACGGAAAAATTCCTGCTTGACATTCCGCCTGATGATATTGTTTACTGCGCTGTGGGTTTTGACTTCGGGGGAAACGGTTCGGCACACGCGGGGATATGTACGGGATTTTCAAAACGTTTGCGGAAAGTGGTCATTCTTGACGAATACTACCGCAAGGAAGTAATTTCTCCGGCACAGCTGGAGAATGATATTATACAATTTGTCAGGCGTTGTCAGCAGAAATACGCCGTTTACGACGGGTATTTTGATTCAGCCGAAACAACGCTTATACGCGGGGTAAGAACGGCTTGCGCCCGTGACAGGCTGCATTTTGAAGTTCATAACGCGCGGAAATCTGCCATAATCGACCGCATCAGGTTTACAAACCTGATAATGTCGCAGGGCAGATTTTTCATTATGAAGAATTGCAAACACGCTATTGAAGCGTTCCGCTCGGCGGTCTGGGACAGCAAACACCTTGACGACCGCCGCTTTGATGACGGGAATTACAACATTGACAGCTTGGACGCTTTTGAATACAGTTTTGAACCT
Source organism: uncultured Clostridia bacterium (assembly GCA_947629785.1). Lineage (GTDB taxonomy): Bacteria > Bacillota > Clostridia > Oscillospirales > Ruminococcaceae > RGIG8773. The sequence goes on from CANRFB010000027.1 coordinate 30,146, forward strand.
ATGATGAACGATATTATCGAGAGTTAAGAGTTTTTAAAAGAGTTGAGAGTGGAGAGTTAAGAGTTGAGATATTGACATAAACTGTCAATGCTCTTTTCTCCTCTTAATGCACTGCAAAAATAAATTATTAAAATTTTGCTGTTTTCTTTAAATCGAGAGTACAAAGTTGAGAATTTATCTCAACTCTCAACTCTTAACTCTTAACTCTATCAAGGCTCTCAATATACAAGGAGTTTTTAAAAAATGAGCATTATTTCCGATGCAAAGAAAGTATACGGCAAGGACGTCCCCGAACTGGGCGGGTTTTACCGTCATATTGAAAAATGGAACGCTCTGTTCGCAAACAAGCCGCCTTGGGCGCGGACGAAAAAGAGCGGGCTGTTTTCGGTGGGCGAACGTGAGATGTCACGTCTGGGAACGGCAAAGATCGTCGCGGACGAATTCGCGCGGCTGACGTTCTCCGAACAGGTCAACATCTCCGCCGCAGAGCCTTACGGCGAATATGTTATGAAAGTCCTGAACGACAACGGTTTCTGGAAGCGTATGCCCGAATTCTTTTCGGCGGCTTACGCTCTCGGCGGCGGTGTGCTGAAAGTTTATGCGGACAAGGGCAAACCGTGTATCAATTACATTCGCGGGAACCTGTTCGTTCCCCTTGAATGGAATGAGCGGGACATAATTTCGGGAGCGTTTCAGGGTAAACTATACCGCGGCGGTGCATTTTACACGCTGTTTGAAAGGCATTATCCAAACGATAACGGCGGGTATTCCGTGGAACATAAGCTTTATAAGTCAAATTCAAAATACAGTCTGGGCTCTGAATGTCCGCTGTCGGCTGCTTATCCCGAACTTCCCGAAGTCGCGGAGTATAGGACGGACGTTCCGATGTTCCGCTATTTCAAGCCGGACGTCAGCAACAATATTGACGAAATTTCGCCGCTTGGAGTTTCGGTGTTTGACGGGGCTGTTGACACTCTGAAAGCCCTTGACGTTGCGTTTGACAGCTTTTCAAGAGAATTTATCCTCGGCAAAAAACGAATTATCGTTCCGTCCTCTTGTATCCGCACTGTCGTAGATATTGAAACGGGAACGTCCAAGCGGTATTTTGACGCGGACGATGAAGCGTTTATCGCTCTGAAATGCGACGAGGAAAAAGACCTGAAAATTACCGACAACACCGTGGAACTGCGTGTTGAGGAACACGTTTCGGCGATAAACGCGCTTTTAAATATCCTGTGCTTTCAGGTTGGCTTGTCTTCCGGAACATTTTCTTTCGAGGGATCGCAGGGAGTCAAGACCGCGACGGAAGTTATTTCAGCCGACAGCAAAACGTCCCGCACCGCAAAGGCAAACAAGAACCTTGCGGCGGAACTTATCGAGGGACTTGTTAAAAGCATAATAGCCCTCGGCGTTGCGCTGGGCGATATTCCCGAAAGCGACGATTACGAAATATCCGTTACCATGCCCGACGGCATTGTAATTGACGATAACACGAAGATAGAAAACAACATCAAGCTTGTGGCTGCCGGTCTGAAATCCAAGCTCGCGGCGGTGATGGACGTTCTGAATTGTGATGAAACGGCGGCTCAGAAAGAACTTGACCGCATTGCAAAGGAAAGTCAGGTGACGGGCGGTATGCTTGATCTTAGTTTTGAGAGTTAAGAGTTGAGAGTTAAGATGTTGACATTAAATATTAGCTTTCTGTTCTCAACATAATTAATAATTAACATCTTTTAAGTGGTATTTAAATCTCACGTTTCTTGATGCACGGCAGACATTAATTTGAAAATCACAAAATTATGCCTGAAAGGGTGCAGGCTCAGCCTGCTCTCAACTCTCCACTCTCAACTCTTAACTCTTTTAAAAGTTTTCAACACTTAATTCTTAAAACTATTTTTAAGGAGCAGATATGACTACCCTCGAAAAGTTACGGCTGTCACAGCCGCTGACGGATATTTACACCGCTATGGAAACCGACCTGATGATGGCTATCGCCCGTCAGATCGCCGAAAACGACAACAACGAGATAAATGCGACTTCCGAGTGGCGCTTGAAAAAGCTGGCGGAACTTGGCAGGCTGAACAGCGAGACGGTCCGGATAATCGCTTCATACACGGGGATCCAGTCGGAAACTCTGACGGAAACCATTGAGACCGCCGCAAAGGGCATTACAGAACGCCTTGAACCCGCTTTGCAGGCTTGCGCGGAAGACGGTTACATTTCCGTTGCAGAGGGTTCAACGCCTATTTCCGAGGGCGTAAAGAACGT
>CANRFB010000028.1 GCA_947629785.1 uncultured Clostridia bacterium
CTCCTCTTTTGTAAACGTCATTCAAGCAATGTGTTTACTGCTTTCCAAATACTTAAATCGCAAAACATTCGGTTTGCTATTTTTACTGAAAATGAAATTTTCGGATTTTTGCGATCTATGCAATTTTTCAAAAATGCTATATTCTGTTGTTTGAGTATTTTGAAAAATTTCTTATTTACAAAATATGCGATTTAAGTGTATTTCAACCGTTTAGAAAAATATTCTACCTATGCGAAAAAGTCTGTTATTCAACCGTTGAGAATAACTGCATTTTCTTAGCAAGCATAGATTTTGTGGGAACAAAATCGGTCATTTGAGAAGATAATTCTTAGGCTTCAAAAATGATAACATAAAAATTTCCCCAAAAGTCTTGATTTAAGATGCTGCTTGTGGTATAATAAAATCAGTGAAAGGAGTTGGACTCAGGTGGCGGAAGTTTCCAGTTACGAAGCGGACACTGTCAGAAAGATCTCCAACGGCAGGACAGATCCCAAAAGCGACAAAGCCTGTAAGATGTTTCTTTCTTTGAAACAGATAACAGCGCGTATTCTCAAAGCCGTTGCGAAAGAGTACAAGGATATTCCAATCGACGAGATAATATCGCTGATGTCCGAGCCGCGAGTTAATGAAGATACACTTTATCCTAACGTCGAGCCACCCGTGATACATACCGACAACAGTGAGGACAGTTCCATTGACGAGGGGACACGGTTCTATGATATTCGCTTTACGGCAAGAGTTCCGAATGATGACAAAGATGTTCAGCTTATCATAAACATTGAAGCGCAGAACGAGTTTGACACCGAATATTCCTTGATAAAACGCGGAATATATTATTGCAGCCGTCTTATTTCGGGACAGTATGGAACGGTTTTTGAGCATATGGACTACGACAAGATACAGAAAGTATACTCAATATGGATATGCACCACGCCTACGGAAGAATTTGCCGACAGCATAAAAACATATTCCTTGAAAAAGGAACTGCTTTACGGCAGCGATGTGGACGGCGAAAACGCAGTAAAAGAAGCAGAAAAATTTGACCTTATGACGCTTGTTCTTGTGTGTCTGAAAAGATACGACAAAAACGATCGTTCGGCAAATGAACTTATAGATATGTTGACAATGATGCTTTCGCCGAAAGTATCTTCCAATGATAAGATCAATACTTTGGAAAACGACTATGGTATTCCTATGACAAGGGAAATTTCAGAAAGGGTGAATAGTATGTGTAATATAAGCGCAGGATTTTTCAGGGATGGTAAAATCGAGGGCAGAGCCGAAGGTGAAGAAAAAAAAGAAGCCGAGATAATAAGAACAATGCTTGGCGATAACAGGACTGTTCAAGAAATTGCGGCGATCCTCCATTTCCCTGTTGAGAAAGTAGAAAAAGTCAAAAAGACAGTTCTTTCACAATGATTTTCAACAAGGGTGAATAGTATGTGTAATATAAGTGCAGGATTTTTCAGAGATGGCGTAAACGAAGGATTTTTCAAGGGTATAGCCGAGGGCAAAGCCGAAAGAGATGTTGAGATAATAAGGACAATGCTTAGAAATAAACGAACAATTCAGGAAATTTCGGATTTAACAGATATTCCCATTGAAGAAGTCAAAAAGGTTCAAAAAAGCATTACTCCCTGACAAAAAGCCGTATAAGCCAAGGGCAGATAGACAAATAAAGTCTGTCTGCTCTTTTTGATTTATTTTACACAAATAGACATAAAATCCCATATAAAAATATACAAAATACATATTGCACATTTAAGTGAAAAGTAATATAATTATTATGTATGGATATGTGAACAAATAATTAATTGTAAATATATGTAGTATTAAGTAATATTTTGATGTTTTAAGGAGGACAATACCATGAAAAAGACTTTTATACGCAGAGTTACAAGCGCATTGATCGCGATAATGATGGTAACAATGCCGATACCGTCCGGAAGTTTCAATATTGAAACGGATCTTGCCACGGCGGAAGCGGCTGAAACATCTGTAACAAATATTGATACGGAGACAAATTCAGAATCGGGGGGGGGTAAAATCTTCCAGTCCGGAGACAATAACGGAGAGGGGTGGTTTACCTGGCGAAACAGACGAACCCTCCGAGATTGCTGCACCGGAGGAAACTTCTGTAACCGAACCGCCCGCAGAGACCGAAGAAACTACTGCTCCCGAAACGGAAACGACTTCCGAAACAGAAGAAACAGAAAACAGCGATATAGAATTACTTTCGCTTTTTGATGACAGCACGATCACACAAGACGACGAATTGCCGACAACAAGTGGAACTTATACTCTTGGAGGAGATATAACAGTAAGCGGCTGGACTATACCGGAAAATGTATCTATTGATCTTGACCTTGGCGGGCATAATATTGATGCAGCAGGAGGACAAATAAATGTTTCCGGCGGTGCTGTACTGAATATCTCCGGAAGCGGTACAATAATTAGAACCGGATTAGGTAATATGACGTGCATAAAAGTCAATAGTGGCGGTACAGTTAATTTAAATGATAATGTTGAAATTACTTTCAGCGGTACTGACTTTGACTACGCTATAAATAACAATGGCGGTACAGTTACTTTAAATAATAATGTCAATATAAATAATTTAGGTGCACATGGCTGCAGCATTAATAATACAGACGGAGCAACATTGACAATTAACGGCTGTAACATCGGCAGCCAAGGGAATTACAACATTATAGACATCAATAGTAGTACAGTGTTCATAAATGGCGGTAAAATAAATTCAAAACTGGGCAATTGTATAAATGTAACTAATAATAGCAGAATTGAAGTACACGGCGGCGAATTGAGCGGCTGTGACGTGGGTATATATTTGACAAAAAGTACACTTGTTATGACCGGCGGTACATTGACGGCGGCAGGACGCTCCATAGAGTGTACAGACAGTACAGTTACATTCGGCGGTAATGCTGAGATAACGCCAAGTTCAAATAATCATAATTTTGGCATAAAAAGTAAAAGCAGTACAGTAACTGTTAGCGGCGGTGTGATCGGAGCACAGTCAGGTATATATGCAGAATCCGGAAGTGTTGATATTGAAAACGCGGTAATTTATTCAACAGGTACGGGAAATGGAGAAACTACTAACGGTTACGGAATATCATGTGGCGGAAGTGCTAATGTTAAAATTAAAGATAGTACCATATGCGGAACAAAAGGCGGTTCCGATGGCAGTATCAAAAGTGATAACAGTTCAAATTCGGTTTTTGTAACAGGACAAACAAGCGTTGACAATGACGGAAATGTTACACTTAACGGTGGCTGCAAAGTTACAAAAGGCGGTTCTCCGGAAGTTACTCTCCCCCAAGGCGGAAAAGTCAGCAAAGACGGCGCGGTCAATGCTCAAAAAGCTAAAGTTGGTGACACTGTTGTAACAAACAATGACGGCAAAGTAGATTTTGATACAAACGGAAATATTGAAGTTGGAAGCGGCGATACCGTTAAGAAAGGCAACGGACCGGAAGTTAAGTTTCCCGACGGCGGAACGGTCGGCACAGGCGGCACGGTCACTGCTCCGAAAACTCAGATAGGCGATACTGTTGTTACAAACAATGATAACAGCGTAGATTTTGATGCAAGCGGAAATATCCAAGTTCAAAGCGGAGATACCGTTCAAGTGAAAGATACAACTGTTACTCTCCCCGCCGGCGGAACAGTCGATAACAGCGGAAAAGTTACTGCCGATGAGCTGCAAGTCGGCGATGTTACCGTAAAAGGAACAGGTTCAACAGTTGATCCGGACGGAAATATCACTGTTCCAGAAAACGGTACTGTTCAGAAAGGAACTTCTCCTAAAATAACTGTACCTAAAGGCGGAACAGTCGATAACAGCGGAACAATTACAGCCGATGAGCTGCAAGTCGGCGATGTTACCGTAAAAGGAAAGGGTTCAACAGTCTCTCCGGACGGAAATATCAAAGTTTCTGACGGCGGTACTGTTCAGAAAGGCGACGGACCGGAAGTAAAACTTCCCGAAGGCGGAACAGTTAACGGCAGCGGAAATGTTGATACAAAGAAAGCACAGATCGGCGATACTGTAATTACAAATGAAAACGGCGTAACATTTAATGAAGACGGCGGGATCGAAGTCCGAAGCGGAGATACCGTTCTGGTGGGAGGTACCGAAGTCACAGTTCCGCAGGGCGGAACATTGGGCGGAGACGGTTCAGTCATTACAAAAAAGGTTCAGATCGGCAAAACTGTGGTTACGAGCGATAGCGAAATACAGTTCAATGCCAAAGGTGAGATAGAAGTCCGGAGCGAAGATAATGTTCAGGTGGGAGATACCCAAGTTATACTTTCCAAAGGCGGAACAGTCGATAAAAGCGGAAAAGTTACCGCCGAGGAACTGCAGGTCGGAGGTTTTACCTTAACAGGCGAGGGTTCAACAATTGATACATATGGCAATATCAGCATACCATACGGCGGAACTGCCATACTTTCCGGTGATCCCCAAACGGACGGCGTCACGATCATAACAAGCTCCGATGATCCCATACAAATTACAGGTGAGCTTGGCAGTGGTGTCAAGTGCAAAGTTCAGCTTAGCGGATCCGGCGAAACAGGTCTGTTTGCCGTAATGGACGATGAAAGCTATGCGGCTGCGGATAATTTTATATCAGCCGACGGTTACACCGTTGTAAAGAACGGCAAAAAACTGTATCTTACAGATTGGGAAATGCAAAAACATGACGGTAAAGTTTTCACTCCTTGGCTTGATACAGAAAATTTACCAACCACAAGCGGAAACTATTATCTGACGGAAAATATTACATTGTCCGGATCATGGTCTCCCGCAGGTGAGGTAAATCTCTGTCTTAATGGGCATGATATAAACGGACAAATTATTTTGAATACGACAAGCACCCTTAACATTTATGACTGTAAGGAAACTTCCGGCACAATAACCTCTTCGTCAGATTGGGGAACGATATTTATAAACGATGCCAATGCTTCCTTAAACATTTACGGAGGAAATATAAAAAATACCGGTACGGGAGACGGTCTTGACAACGGAACAGCCGTATATAATTGCGGCTCACTGAATATATACGGCGGTAATATCAGCGGCAATAATTATGCCGTGATAAATACATCAGGTGGCGGAATTACAGTTACCGGCGGAACAATGACCGGCGGGGAATACGGCATATGGTTTGAAAATGATAATATTGATTTCAGTCTTTCAGGCGGTCCAATAATATCCGGAACAAAAGCGGACATTTCTTTGAGATATGAAATAGAAATCAACATTATCGGTGAACTTACCGGAAAATATACAATTAAAAAGGAAAATGCAGGCGTATTCACAAGCGGCGCAAATGGCAAAGCCACAGTGAAAAATTTCACTCCTTCGGAAGATTTGCAAGCAAAGGGATATGAAGTTACCGAACAGGACGGCGAACTTGCCCTTACGCTGAAAGAGTATACCATTACTTACGATTACGGCACATACGGTTCCGGAGAGGTTAAACAAACCACCAAGACATATGGTGAGCCGGCATATCTTTCCAAAGAAAAGTTTACACGTCTTGGTTATACTCAGGTGGGCTGGGCGGAAAAAGAAAACGGTGAAAAGAAATATGACTTTGGCGATGATTACGAAATAAACGAAAGTATCACCCTCTATCCGGCATGGGAGAAAAATATTATCACCCTCAGTCCGGCAAAAGCATATCTCAAAGTTGATGATACAACATCAATAAAGGCAGCCGTTTCTCCGGACACAGCGGTTTACGAGACTATTGAATGGAGCGTTACCGGTGACAGCGAAGTTATTTCCTACACCGTAAGTGCTGACGGCAAGACCGTTGATATTGCCGCATTGAAAGCGGGCGAAGTCACTCTTACGGCGTCCACCGACAGCGGCGAAACAACGGCGGAATGTCAAATAAACGTAACAAGGACGGATTCTACGGTTACGCCGTCGGCAGATAAAACAGTCACATACGGCGAAAAACTTACTCTTACCGCAGAGATCAATAAAATTTCCAAAATTTCTTTGATGTCAGTCGGTCTTGATGAAGTTGAATTTTTCAACGGCAAAATTTCTCTCGGTTCAGCCGAAGTAACTGACGGCAAAGCGGAACTGACAGTCAATGTTACAAAGGATAATTTTAACATAGGCGAAAACAAAATAACGGCTGTTTACGGCGGAAGCGTTTCACTGAACGGAAGCGAAAGCAGTGAAATTACCGTGACCGTTGAAAAGCGCAAACTTACGGCGTCCATAAGCGGAACAAAATTTGAAAAAGCTTATGACGGAGACAACGACGCGAGCAAATTGGGACTTTCGATAACACTTGACAATGTTGTTGAGGGTGACAGTGTTACCGCTTCCGGAACTTTCACGTTCAACAGCAAGGACGTTGACGATGCAGCAACAATTACAGCGAATGGCATTGTTCTTGACGGTGCTGATGCAGAGTATTATATTCTTTCGGAAACTTCTCTTACCCATGAGGGAAAAATAACAGCCGCGCCGTTGACGATACCTGACAGCGAATTTACCTATGATGGACAAATAAGCCGGGAAATTGAAATTGACGGTGTAAACGGTGAAAAAATAACGGCAAGGTTGACTGCTTTTGACAAAAATGCCGGAACATATACTTATGATGTTACATCATCGTCGGGGAAATATACCGCAGGACTTTCAAGCACAAACTATACAATTAGTACGGCGGGAAACTTGACGATCAAACAATTTACCGCAAAAATAAAGTGGCAGGACGAAACATCATTTGTTTACGACGGCACGGAAAAATCTGTTGCGGCAGAAGTAACAAATGCAGTTGACGGCGATAAATTCATTATTGAATATGACGGCAACACCGCAACGAACGTGGGCGAATATACCGCAAGGATCATTTCTCTTGGAAATGACAATTACAAACTTGACGGCAATACCTCGCTTGAATGGAGAATTTCAGCCGCCGGCAGTGAAATTACCAATGCAGCAATCAATTACAAAAATGAAACGATTTCCACAAACAGCAAGATGGAATATTCCCTTGACGGCGAAAATTATTTCCCATGCGCGGAAAATATGTCGGTTACGGATTTTGAATGGGACGGAAGCGAAAGCGTAACAGTTATGTTCCGTTATGCCGCCGACCAAAATCACAGTGCAGGAGCGGTGCAGTCAATTGTAATTCCTGAAAGACCTGCCGCGCCGGATATTTCCGGAATGACGGTGACAAAAACGCAAAATTCCATAACTGTTACGGGAATTACGAATTGTGAATATTCAATTGACGGAACAACATGGCAGGACAGCGGAACATTTACAGGATTGACCGCGGGAAAAGAATACACGGTACATATCCGTACAAAAGCAACAGAAAATGCGTTTGCGTCCTTTGCAGCGAATAAGATCATAGTTACATCTAAAACTTCTTCCGGCACTACCGAGCTTAAAACCGGTGAAACTGTTGAAACGGAAAACGGAAGTATCACAAATGACGGCAAAAATGTTGAGATCGAGGATAATAACGGAAATAAAACAACAGTAACACTTCCGGACGGAGCTTCCGACAGCGTGAAAGTTGACGAAAACGGAAATGTCCAAGTACCCGACGGCAGTATTGTTCAGACCGGTAACACAACAGTTGAACTTCCCAACGGCGGAACAGTAAAACCTGACGGAACAATCACCGCAAAGGAAGTTGTGACCGAAGATGTAACAATTTCCGGTGACGAGGTAACGGTAAAACCTGACGGAAATATTACGGTTTCCGGAAACGGAACAGTCCAAAATGGAAACACAACTGTTACCGGCAAAACAGTAACTGTTGATAAAGACGGAAAAATTGCACTTCCGATAGGCGGAAAAGTATCTTACGAAGGGTCGGAAACCGTTATTGGAGAAGACGGCAGCATAAGCAATAATAATGTCAATATTGAACCTGTAAATAGTGAGGTTTATTATGACGGAAACGGCGCAATTCGTTCCCTCAATGACGGATATATAGTGCTTGATATAAAAAATGCAGATAATGATCAGATTGTAAAAGATCTTGAAATCGGATCTGATATTTCCGTAATTGCAAATTATGATATCAAACTGCTTTATAACGGCGAATTTGAAGTAGAGCCGACCGGTACAGTAAAAGTTACGATAGATGCTCCGGCAGATGCTGACGGCACAGAAAGAGTTTTGCACCAAAACGGAAACGGTTTTGAAGATATGAATGCAACATATGACGAAATTACAAAAACATTCAGTTTTGAAACGGATCATTTCAGCATTTATGTCATAGCCGGAGTCGAAACTTCCGATGGACCGATAACACCGCCGGACAGTTCGCCAAGTGTTCCGCCGACAGTTCCGAACAGACCGTCTGCTGTTCCTGCCGTAACCGAAAAGACTGACAAAAGCGATGACGACAGCGAGGATATTTCTTCTGCCGCCGGAAAAACATCTGACAGCGAAGAAATAAACCTTTTTGAAAATGACAGTTCGCAAAATATTTTTATGTACTTACTTGTATTTTCAATTGCTGCCATTGCAATTATTGCAAAGAGAAAAAGACAGAAATAATTTTTAAATGCAGTTAAAGATTGCACAAGCCGAACGTAAAAAACAGCAGCCATTAGAAATACTAATTCCATTTGGCTGCTGCTTTTATTACACAAGTTTATATTTTCATGATTTTCTGAATTTTATATTGCACTATAAATAGTGGCGATTTATACAAATATCAGATATACAAATAGTATAATTTGCAAAAATTGCATTTATCTGCATATTTGAGAATTTAAAAATAGAGATACACCATAAAACTTGTTCTTTGATTGTTCTTTATTATTACGAAAACATACGAAAAGTCAGAACAAACAAAATATATTTTATACCGTTCAAACGGCTTGTTTTCGTGGTTTTGTGAAAGTTATAATAACTTACAATAAGTACTGGAGGATTTTCGATTCCCGTACGGGTCACCAGTAAGCGGCAAAATCGAAATCGTATTGTTCGATAACGGCAATATAGGATTCCGATCTGCAATATCTCGGCAACGCAAAAAATAGTTGGCACTTTACAGCAACAAGTTGGTATCTTAAAGCAACAAGTTGGCAAGCTGCCGATTAAAGCAACTATCTTTAAAAGAGTGTTGATATTCCAGCACTCTTTTATTTTTTTCGTATATTACTATTGACTTTTTAGCATAATTATGATAAAATATATACAATACCAAAGGAGGTTTATGTTATGAATACTATAAGACCTGTGTCGGATCTAAGGAATAATTTTGCCGACATATCTAAAACTGTTCATGAAACTGCCCAGCCTGTTTTCCTTACCAAAAACGGCTATGGGGATATGGTTGTAATGAGCATGGAAGCGTATGAAAATATGCAGTTTGACAGCGATGTGTATTATAAGCTTGCCGAAGCAGAAAAAGAAGCCGAAGAAACCAATGAACGATTTTCTTCAAAGGATATTTTAAATGCTATGAAAAAGGCGGCGATGGGAGAATAATGTATACGCTTGAATACTTACCCGTTGCTAAAAGGGATATGACAGAGATCGCAAAATACATCAGCATTAAACTTGCCAATCCAGCAGCCGCAGTCAATCTTGCAGATAAGATGGTAGAAGAAGCGGAAAAATTGACCGATATGCCATATAAATGCAGTATGTATATTCCGCCTAAACCTCTGAAATTTGAGTATAGAAAACTGTTGGTGAACAATTATATAATGTTTTATTACATTGACGAGGATAAGAAACTTATTACGATTGCAAGAGTTATATATGCAAAAAGAGATTTCCGAAAACTTTTAATATAATTTCTGGAATACCATTATACGATCCATCATTTTTATTATAAAAATTTTTTCTGAATAGCTACAAAAGAAAAAACAGTGTTATAATAAAAATATGGAAGGATGATTTGTATGATCACGCGGCAAGACTTGGAAGACTATAGGTATCGTAATATTGAACTGGAACAGCAGTTTTCTAAAATAAAAATGTGGCAAAGCAGAATAACGCGATTGCAAACTTCATATGGAGCCGCGCATAGATCTACTATGCCAGAATGCTATCAATTAATAGACGAACTGCGGCAGTTAGCCGACAATGCTTTATTAAATATTTGTCAGATTAAAGAGAAATATCAGGAAGTGGATGCACTCATTAATGCAATACCAAATCCCAAGATACGCATGGTAATGTGTCAATATTATACACTGTGTGCTCCTGACTGGGACGAGGTAGCAGCAATACTTGATATACCCAAACGTACTGTATATAGACTTCACGGTTACGGTCTTGAAATTATAAAGCATATGCAAAAAGAACTTTGTATGGCATAAAGCCTATTGGATCTTATGATTCGATAGGCTCTATTTTTTTGTCTTTGCAAATATTAATAATTTATTGACAATTATAAATAAACTATTTCCAAAAGTGTATTAGTTGGCACAGAATGGCACAGTTGGCACAAATTAAATCTATATTCTGCGCTTTGGATTTACTATTGTTTTAGGAGCTTGGAATTTGTCTTGCCAAAGGTGTATCCTTGCTCGATGTATTATTCCTTTCACATCGGATCAGTGGAGAGCCCTTCTCCACTGAATTCCGTTATCTTTGAGGAGATAAGACATGGATAATAAAACTACTCGTATTCCTCGACCTTGTAAGCACGGCGGTTGTATGCGCCTGACAACAGAGGGATATTGTGAACTCCATAAAGCCGATGCAAATCCTATGCGTCAATCTCCATCGGCAAGAGGATACAACTATAAATGGCAGAAAGCAAGCAAGGCATATCTGGCCAAGCATCCGTTCTGTGCAGAGTGCGAACGGCAGGGACTCCATGTACTGGCTACCGAAGTCGATCACATTATTCCGCACAAAGGTGACAAGGTTCTCTTTTGGAATAAAGACAACTGGCAAGGGCTATGTCATTCTTGTCATTCACGAAAAACTGTACGCGAGAACGGCGGCTTTGGTTCCCGCTATTGAGAATATACCCCCCTCCCCTGCGCACTTCCGAGCCTATTTTTTCGGTATCGCGGCGAAGATTGATACAAAAATTATTCCCACATCAGCTTTTTCTCGCGCGGCGCGGAAAAAACTGCAGAAAAATTCTGGAGGTGATATGATGCCGACACCAAGCAAGCCCGCTGCCGTCCTTAAGGCAGAAGGTAAGTCGCACCGCACGAAAGCAGAACTGGAATTGAGAATTGCAGGTGAAAAATCCCTTGCAACAGGCGTTCCGCTGACCGTGCGCAAGGAAGTTAAGCGGAATAAGGTGGCATACAAGGAATTCAAGCGCGTCAACGAGTTGTTGACCTCTATTGAAAAGAACGATGCCCTTATAGAAGGCTCGATAAATCGGTATTGTCAGATCACTGCTGAGGTTCTGGAACTTGAAGCGAAAAGAGCTGAATTTTCCGAGGGAATAACACAGCTTGAAGCCGCATACGAGGCAGATGTTAAGCAGAACCCGAATATTAATGACCGTATTATTCCCACAATGGAATATTTTAGTACACTTTCAAAAATGGAAAATTCGTTGCTTTCTCTTGATAAGCGTATTCAGGATAAGCGGAAAATGCTGCTCGATATTGAAAAAGAAAACATCATGACAATAGCGTCCCAGCTTCGCTCAATACCGAAAAAAGTTGATGATGATTCCGATGTTGACCCGATGGCAGCGTTATTCGATGCGAGTGGTATGTAATGACTTTCAGTCAGAAACAAGCGGATGCCGCCGTCAAGTTTATCGAATTGTTAAAGCTGGGCGATGACTTTTTGTAATTTGACAAGCATAATACAAAAAGTGCAAAAAGTCAAAAAAAGGCGTGAAAAATATAAAAAGCCCCTTTAAACCGCGTAAAATAGCCGTTTAAAGGATGTAAAAAAATTGAAAATGTTGAAACGGTGGAAAAATTTATTGTCAAACTCAAAAACGACATTTTTGGTTGAATTTGTAAAAATCAACTGGAAATGCCGTTTTTATTTTTTTACTGTTAGAATGGCGTTTTAAAAATATTATAATGCCGTTCAAACGGCTATTTTACGACATTCTAACATAAAACGTGATTTTACTTTAGATTTGAGATCATAAATTAGTGCTTTAGAAAAACTGGAAATTCAAGGGCTTGCAACTTACAACTAAAATTAAGGAGGGGATACAACCAGTTGCACCTCTCTCAAAATGTAGGATCCTAATTGAAATTTTCCGAAAGATCATCAGGTGATATTTCGTCAGCCGCTTCCGACATTGTAAGACTTTGACGGTATTGTTCAGCAAGCGCAGTGCGGCGGAATTCGGCAGACGGACATTTTTCATCAACCACTTTTTCTATATCATCAAGTGATACCTTGAAAAATTCTTTCCGCAGGTTTACCTTATTAACGCGATCGTTATTAAAAATAGTATGTAAATCATGTTCAAGCCCAACGGCATCGCTTGAAAATATAAGCCCATGAACATCAAATGGAAACGGAACGCTTGCATTTCCAAGCTCGCTTACTCTGTCCATTGGATCCATACGGCGTGTCATTCCGATTTTATAAACATCATCGCCGAAGGAACCTATATTGCTTATAATGTATACATATCCGGCTTTTCCGTTTTCAAGCGTTGCGATTTGTTCCCGCTTATCTTCTATCTCATTGATTTGCGCATTAAGTTCATCTATGCGAGCATTAAGTAATTCGGCTTTCTCAGGGTCGGCACTGGCAAGCTGCTCTCTGATATTTTCTATTTCATTTCTGAATTTTTGTTCCTCACGTTCAATTCGCTTTCGTTCCTGTTCCAAAGCCTTCCGTTCTTCTGCTTCCTGACGCATTTGCTCTTTAATTGCTTTTTGTTCCTCTTTTATACGTTCTCGCTGAACATAATATTCATACTCAATTTTTACGGCTTCAATAAACAATGTTTCAATTTCACCAATAAACTTTTTCATTGTCGGGGCTATACTTTGATTTCCATCGGTTGCAATCGTGAAATATTTTGCTGATATTTCTCTGACAGAGCCTATAAGCGAATCAAGTTTGCCATACCTTACGCTATACAGTATATTTTGCAATTCGGCTTCAAGTGCAATTGTCATAAGTTTATAAAGTGCGGCATTGGTTTTTGTAGTATACCTTCCCTCATATCTTGCAAGACAATCCTGAATAAGTTTCTTGTTTTGATTATACAATGCTCTTAATTGTTTTACAGCCAAACATTGCAATTCTATTTCTACTGTAGGTTTAAGCTGTAAAAAACTTTCATCAAGCTGCTGTTCTCCATCCTTTAAATACTGTTTGTTAGCGTTCTGATAGCTTTCAAACAGTGTTTTCATTTTGTAATATTTTTTCTGCATGGAATCATTTTCGCTTACAAGTTTAGTATGTTCTTCTGAAACGTTTTTCAGTTTCAAATTCAATTCGTCAATTCTGTCTTGAATGGCAGAAATAGCATCTGCTTCAGCTTTGCTTTTAAGCTCGTCATATATATTATTATATTCCTGCTTTAGATTATTTAGTTTAGCTGTTTCAACGGAATTTGCATTTCTGAGTTCTGAAATGCTTTCTTTTAATGTTTCTGTTTCATGGTCTAATTCATTTTTCTGTTGTTCAATTATTTTCAGCCCTGCACAATCATTACATAGTCCTTGCTCGTTGACTTTAAAAAATAAGCCTTTTCGCCCGCAATTACTGCACTTTGCCATTGATATTGTTCCTTTCTATTGTTTTATTCCGAATAGTATCCAATAACTTTTCCGAAGATTTCAAATCTGTCACTTTCGTTTACTACTATCGGTTTATAGTTTGCGTTATATGAATGAAGTCCGTCCGGTTTGTAGATCTTGAAAAAAGGCTCACCGTTAATGACTGCGATAATACAGTCTCCATAATTAATATCAGCATTCTGTTTTACCCAGACAATACAGCCGTTAGGATATTCCGGCTCCATGCTGTCACCATTGATGGGAACGCCGCAATCCGCTCCGGTTGGGATCTCATCGGCTGGAAATTCCTGCTTGGAAAAAGCATTATCAATTGTAAAAGGTGTGGAGATACCCGCTCCGGCAGCTACATCGGCTATGCTTATCGTTTTCATAGTGATAGCAGGTTTATTTTGCGATGTACTATCAGTCTCCGAAAACAAGTCAACTAACATTTCGGCTCTGCCGATCAGACGCTGCTGCTCTTTCGGCGGCAATTTGTTGTAACATTCAAGCAATTTATACTCG
Source organism: uncultured Clostridia bacterium (assembly GCA_947629785.1). GTDB lineage: Bacteria > Bacillota > Clostridia > Oscillospirales > Ruminococcaceae > RGIG8773. The sequence goes on from CANRFB010000028.1 coordinate 14,239, forward strand.
TCTGCTGAAAAAACGGCAGATGAGTTTTTTTCTTTGCCAAAAATCAATCTGTCAGATGATACATTTAAACGCACTGAAAGTTTTGCAACAATGTCGCTATTTGGAGAGGCACCATTTTTCCAATTGGAAATTGAGCCTTTTGCACCGCCGCACTCTGCAACAATAGGCGTTATCTTTACGCCTTTTTCATCGCAAATTGTCTTTAAATTATCATAAAACATATAAAAAATCCCTTCAAAAATTAGTAAGTTTTAACAAAGTTCATTTAGATGGGCAATTTTTATTGACAAGCCCATTTAAATGTATTATAATTTACTATAGGTAAACCAAACAGGCGCACGGATCCCTTGGTTTACCGAGCAAGTACAAGGCAATTTTACCACAAGTTAATTAAAAAAGCAATAGGAATGGAGGAAAAATCTATGATGTATCAAGAATTTGTCAATCGTCTGCCGGAAAATGTGCGTATCCCGACAGATAAAGAATACAAAACCATTGAGAGGGTGTACACTTGGCACCCGTCCATAAGTCAGAACGGTCATGAGGGTCAGGAACAGATCGCAAGGCTTTACAGCGAATTTGGTATGCGGATCATTTATGATATGGAAGATACTGCTTTAATGATGGAAAACCTTAACGACGCACGTGCTAAGGCAAAAAAGACAATTGAAGACGTTGATAGGCAAATGGCAAAACTTGCTTGTAAATGAATAAAACAGGAGGTATACATATGGCACAATGAAAGGAAGTGATACAAAATGGTATTATTTTACAGAGTTAAAGTGAAGACTGAAAAGAATGATTTTGAAACAAGCTGCACGTCTCTACGTGAAGTATATGAGTCTTTGGTTAACTTTGTACAGACTTTTGGTGTTGATGTTCAACTTGACGAACTTTTTGAAGACATAGCAAAGCTTTCAAGCGATGAGTTTGTGGCTCGTGAGACAAACTGGTACTATGTCGGAAAAGCGATTGAGATCAAATAATGAACAGGAGGTATACATATGGCACTTGGAGATAATATCCGCAGGAAACGCAGTGAATATGACATTGAGCAGAAAGAGCTTGCGGAGCGGGTAGGCGTAAGCAAGTCGGCAATGTGCAGTTTTGAACTGGGAACGAAGATTCCAAGGCTTGATACTATTATCAAAATCGCGGACGCTCTGCACTGCTCCGTTGATGAGCTGCTTGGCAGGAACGTTAAGAAAGGGGCGTAATTTATGCAATATGACGTATATCTGCACATTGAGACTGTTCACGGACAGTTCAATGACATTTACACGGTAAATGCACATAACGAAAAGGAAGCGGTATCACTTGCGATAACACGATTCAAAAATGAGAACGACTGCTCAGGCGTGATTCTGATACAGGCACTTGGTGCAGAAAGCGTGGTGAGCTAAAATGGACACGATTGAATTAACAGAAGCGATCGAGGACATACTCGGTGAGATCGGTATAGTTATTATGGAGCTTTCCGGCAGGACAGAAGAATGTTGTCTTACAGCGGCACATGAGCTTTACAGTTTGCTTACGGAGTATGCTCCCGATGAGGACTGCACCGACGTTCTGGAACAGTTCCTGTTTAAGACAGGGGTCGATCTCAGTGATATTTAGCCGAAACGGAGCGGTAGACCGTTCCGTCTGCAAGGAATGACCGCCTTGCACCGATGATGGCAGGTCAGAACATTTTGAAACGCTTGTTCCGTCTATAGTATAGTATATCATAGACGACACATAAATGCAAGAATTTTTTCGGGAGGTGAGATATTTGGAATATTTATCCGTAAAGGAAGTTGCCGAGCTTAAAGGCTGCTCGATACAATATATAAATCGAATAGCTAAAAACGGAAAACTTGAAGCGATCCAAGAGATCAATGCAGGCAATAACTGTATGCAATATAAAATACCGCTGTCTGCTCTTTCGGAAGAACTTAAAACGAAATACTACAAACAGCGGCAGAATGAACTCGGAATACTGCCGGAGCTTGAAAAGCCGTCAGAAAAGGCTTCTGAAACCGTTAAAAGACCATTAAAACGGCTTGATGAGTTCACCGAAACGGAGCGGCAGCAGATCGCACTCTGGATAAACATTCTCAATGAATGGCAGGCTGCGCGTTCAAAATTCAAGAACAAGACCGACGCCGATCCCCTGTTCTGCGGAAAGGTAAAGCTTGAACACCCCGATATTGACATCAGCGTTGATATTCTTTATCGGAAATATAAGGCATATACCAACAACAATTTACAAGGGCTTACGGAAAATCGCGGCGGTTGGAATCGCGGAAGATGCGGTATTCCCGATACTGCTTGGAATATTTTTACAAGCTATTATCTTACGACACACAGGCTGACCATAGAAAACTGTTACAGCAAAACGCTTGCCGTCTGCAAAGAATATTACCCGGAACTTGTCGGCGATATGCCGTCTTCAAGGACTTTCCGCCGGCAGGCAGAAAAGATCCCGGACGCTATTGTTGAGTTCGGACGGTTCGGGAACAAGGCTTTTGCAGACAAATATCTGGAATATGCCGAACGTGATCTTGAACACGTCAAATGTAACGACATATGGATCGCAGATAACCACACACTTGACTTTTTCTCGCTCTCAGATGACGGCGAGGTACATAGGGCGTCTATTACAACGTTCCAAGACGCCAAAAGCGGTGTTATCGTTGCCGCCGAGCTTTGCGATCACCCTAATTCCGATACAACAAGGCTTGCGCTGCGTTCGGCTTGTCTGCAAGGCTTCGGACTTCCGATAAGCGTATACTTTGATAACGGTTCTGAATTTCTTTCGGGAGATATTGCAGGACGAGGACACCGCAGGAAAAAGGACTGGCAGAAAACCGAAGTCCCCGTAAAGATACTGGATCTGTTGGGCATAAGAATGATCAACGCTATCCCCAGAAACGCTAAGGCAAAGCCGATAGAAAGATTTTTTAATACTTTTAAAGAGCATTATTCCAAGTCTATCGAAAGTTACTGCGGCGGAACGCCCTCGGAACGTCCGGAAGAATGCAAGAAGCTTGTCAAGGAACGAAAGCTTATTACCGATGAGGAACTGCGGGAGATAATCCCGGTATTTATCAGAGGACACAACAGTGAGCTTTACGGCGGCAAGGAGAAGCGGTTCAAAAAAATGCGGCGCATTGACGTATGGAACGAAGCGATCCGCTCCGGAGATGTGGAGTTCCGCACTTCCGACAAGGCAAACCTCAATCTGCTTATGAGACGTACCACCAAAGTCCAGAAGATCAAGCGGAACGGTGTGTTTATCGAATGGGCAGGCAAAAAGATATGGTACAACAATGAGGACACTGTTTTCCACATTGACAAGGATCGTGAAGTTTATGTCAGGTTCGATCCTGCCGATCTTGACGAGGTACAGGTTTATGACAAAAATACCGACAAGTATCTTTACACATACCAAAGAGCTACATACCTCGATCTGTCCTTTGTCAATGAAAAGGAAGAAAATATACAGACATATATGCGGCATCAGAGCAGCACAAGAAAGACCGTCAAAAAAGTGTTGGACGATCACAAGAAATTTGACGCCGTATCGCTGCTCAAGGCGGAGCTGCTCAGAGCCGAACAGAATTCCAAGGACTATGAGATCGCCAACCCCAACAGCTTTGAACCTGTTATCGCTTCCGAGAAAGAAGCAAGCAGCATGAAAATCAAAAAAGTTGAATTTGCCGATCTTAAACGGCTGAATGAGATCAACGAAAAATCAAAAGGCGCATAATTGCCAAATATTGAAAGGAGCATATTTATGGAGATCAATTACGAAGAACTGAAAGCTAAGTACAGCGAACTTGTAAAAGATTTCGGTAAAGAAGGTGCGGCTGCCGTAGCAGGAGTTCCCGAAAAGTTTGCCGACGAGGCACTTTCAGGAAGTGAGAAAAGAGTCATTTACGCTGAACAGATCGCAAAGTGTATAAATGCAAGAGAGTCTTATGACAGCTTTTACACTGCGGAACAGTGCAAGCTTCTCCGATCATTGGAACATCTGATCGCGGACAGCGGAAGTATGGGAAAAATCGCCAAAGGTATGGGCGTGAGCAACAGCAAAATTTCCGATATAAGGAATTGCAAGTATCGCGGAGATGTTCAGAAGTTTTTCAGAGATTTTGAAAGTTATCTCAACCTGAAAAATCAGCAGAAAGCGCAGGGCTACAAGGGTACTGATTATGTTCCCACATCGGTATCGGAATACATATATCAGGTGATAAGGGGCGTACACATCGCCGGAGACTGCGAGATAATAACGGGAGATACCGGTGTCGGAAAGTCACGGACTATAAGCAAATACGCTGCGGATCACCCCGAAAACACCATTGTAGTAACTCCTACATATGCGGACAGCTCGGTTCTTGGTATTCTTAAACTTATAGCTTATCAGCTCGGCATAAGCGGAACGAACAGGATATATGAACTGAACACGGCTATTCTGAACAGGCTGCATGACGGTATGCTAATTATCATTGATGAAGCCCAGCACCTGAAATTTACGGCTATAGATCATCTGAGAAGCATTTCGGACAGCTTTACCGACCGCGGCGAAACAATGGGCATATGCTTTGTGGGAAATCCGTCTTTTATGAAACATTTTGACGATAAGAAGATCGCCGTTACCGGACAGGTATTTAACCGCGCAAATCTCCGTCCTTACATACGTTCTTCGGATATTAAAATTGATGATATAAAGCTTCTTTTCCCGGAACTTGCGGATAAGCAGAAAAATGCGGAGATAAAATTCCTGTATGCCATCGCTCAGACCAACGGAGAGGGGTTACGCCGCGCGATAAATTTCTATAAAACGGCGTACAACATGGACGGCGGAGGTGTTAAGATCGAACGGCTTGCGGAACTTGCTCAGATGGGAAATCTTCGTATTCCTAACATAAGCAGCATAATAAAACGCTTAAAGGAGGAACAGGCATAATGAAAAGATCTGCACTTATAACGAAGTACATAATTTTAATGCTCCTCGGAGCAATGATATACGGTTTCATCGGAGCGGCGGCGGAAGTCAGCGGAAGCCGTTCGGCGGGAAATATCGGCGGCGAGACTCTTGTCCTGCCGCTGATGATCGGACTGATCTGGTTCGGTTGGGAACTGCACTCAAATTTCAAATAATAAATACGGGGAATCTGTTCCCCGCCTTAATGCGGCTCGGAAATATCCGAATGGTGACAAGTCCATGCAAACGCAGAGTCAAGGGAAAATTTAAATTGAAAGGAATGTTCCATATGCCAAAGACCAAAAAGAAGATCGACATTGAACACATTACAAACCTTATCTACGACATCAAGGATCGGGAACTTGCCAAAAAGCAGCTTGAAACCGAGATCGAACAGGCAAAAGACGAGATCAAGCAGACTATGACAGATTTTAAACTTGATGAACTTACTGCCGATGTGTTCACGGTCAGATACAAGCCCGTCATTTCCACCCGCTTTGATTCGGCGGCTTTAAAAGCCAAGAACAGGAAGCTGTACGATATGTTCCTCAAAACTTCTGAATCAATGAAATTCACGATCACATAAGGTGAACGCTATGGAAATGAAAGACTTTGTGGAACGCTGCAAGAAATGCGATCCGCGTACAGATCCTGACGAGGCGGCGGAGCTTCTGGCTTCTGCCGCCGAACTGGGCGCGGCGATCTTAAAGCAGCGTGAAAAATACGGCAAAATACCATACAAGCAGATCGTTGACAGCTACAATGAAATTTGCGGGAATGTTATGAGTCACGTTAATAAGATAACAGACAAACGCAAACGTTCAGTAAAAACTTGCTTTTCTCAGGGATATACTGTTGATGATTTTATCAACGCCTTTCGGAAAGCTGTGGAAACACCGTTCCTTCTTGGCAACAATAAATGGAACTGGGTAGCAGGTTTCGATTTTATTGTTAAACCGGACAATTTGCAGAAAATTCTTGAGGGCGTTTACGGTTCTGATAATGCGGCTCGTCAGGAACATTCCTATGACCTTAACAGAATAATGGATCATGCCATGAACACAACGCCGTCAATAAGGAGATGAGTATATGACCGTACAACAGCGAAAAACTATATTCGGCTTATCCAAAGGCCTGAATATGAACACCGATGAACTGCACCTGCTTGTAAACGGTCTGACAGGAAAAGAGTCTCTGAAAGAACTTCCCGACAGTCAGGCTGAAATTGTGATACGGGAGCTTCGCAGCAGAACGCATCACAGCAGTGATCAGACTGCTGCGGAAAGAAAGCCGAGACCGCAAAGCGTCCCGGGAATGATGACCGCGGAGCAGCAGTCCCTTGCATGGCGTCTGATGTACCGTCTCCAAGAACTTGATGAGAAACCTCGGTTTCACGAGGACGGCACTTCCGTTACCGTGGGCGAACGCATGGCAGGAGCAATTGAAAAGATACTCGGTATAACGGCTGTAGCAGGCAGGGATATTTTTAAATGGGTGTCGTTTGAGGACGGTTCAAAGCTTATCGAATATCTGAAAAGATATGTGCGGTCGGCGGAAAAGAGGGCAGCGAAAAAATGAAGATAACAAAAGAACAATGCTCGGCTATTATTTCGGCAGCAATGTGGAAGCCGGTAATGGTGATAACGCAAACTGAAACAGAATTAAAAGCAATAAAAGAGCAGCTGATGACTTACATTAAAATGAATAACAGATTAAGTAAAATTTATGATGGACAATCAACAGATCAATATATTTTACTGAACGGGTTTTCGGCAATAAAGATAATTGACAGGACATCTTTGAAAGATCCGGCGTTCAGTGGTCTGATCCTGCTTTATGGGTTTGGGAATGTGCTGCATTATCCGAACTGGATATTTGCGCCTAACAGTGAGATATATGGACTTGATGAATATGTAAAACGCAACAGGGAGGCATTCAGATGAATATACAAGACGTAAAAAGGACACTTGGGAAATCAGTCCGTTACCGAAATGAGCGGCTTTTTCTGGACACAGAGTACATATTCAACGCATATATCCTCCGTTTGGTAAACGGCAAACCGGTACATCAAGCGGAATTGCTTGATGTATACCAAAATAGTATAGTTATAGTCTCTTTAGAGGAGGTGGAGATCATATGACAAAAGAAGAATGGAAACAAATCGAAAACGAAATGTTCCCTCCGTATGGACACGTCAAGCTAAAAATTGACGGCTATGATGTCTCCCTTGGTTTTGTAGCAGTGGCGGGGTTCCGTTGGGAGATTGCCGTATGTGTGAACGGAAAAATACGACTTGAAGACTTGAAAACAGACTGCGAGATCCGCAGGAGGTTTTACCAGAAGCATACAAGATCCATTATGCCCAAAGATAAAAAAGACAAAATTCTTAAAGGTATGAAAAAGGCTGAACGCAAGAAATTTGAGCAGGAAAACCATGATATGATGTACTATGAATACTATATGCCGACGTGGGCGTCATTTAAAAAACTGAAAGCACACCTGATAAAAAATAACACAAATATCGAATTGGTAAAAGAAGAATAATCTGAAAGGAAGATGAACTATGGACAGCCTGCTTGAAAAACTACAGCTTGACGATCTGGAAGACGATCAGAGGGAGCTTGCGGAATGTATCGGAATGGAAGCTTACCGGAAGCTTGTGGAAAACTATGCAGGCTCGTCTATATACATAGGCAAACCTGACAGGATAGCTATTTCGGTAAGAGACAACATGATAAGGGCGGATTTCAACGGCTACAATTACAGCGAACTCAGAAAGAAATATTCGCTTTCCGAAAGCACGATACGCCGGATAACGTCTCCCGTTCTCATTGCTGTAAAAAACGCGCCTATGGAGGGACAAACATCTTTATTTGACAAGGCTGACAAGGCTGACAAGGCTGAGCCTTGACCCGTATACAAAAATTTAATTATTACAAATTTCTTTCAAAAGAAAAGAGAAATGCAATTAATAATGGTGTATGATTTAAAGTGAAAACAAATCATACACTATTTTTTTGAGGTAAAGCATATGGCAATTGAAGCAACAACTATTTTATCCATATATTCCGGCGTTTTAACACTGCTGATAGGAGTTATAGGTTTTTTCCTTACGCGGACGTTTAAAGAACTTGATAACAAAATTTCCGCTAAGGAATTTGAAATATCCAAAAAGGACATTGAAAAGAACACCGATGATATACGGCGTATCAAAGACAATTATCTGACTAAGGACGACTACTTTCGGGAACAGGCTAAGGTAGATAAAAAGCTGGACAATATTATGGATATCTTAATGCAGATAAGCAAAGGACAAGGCTGAGGCGGGGAAGCCCCCGCGGGCAATCAGGCTTTATTTTGTTTGATACCTGTATGTACCCGACGTGAGGTTGATTGAGGCGCGGTCTGCAAAAAAAATTCCGCCTATATAGGTTGAAACCTGTTGTAAAGTAAACTTTACTTCATGCACGCTGGGTACAAAGTTAGAAATAACAAAATAAAGCCTGAATGGGTGCAGGCTCAGCCTGCTTACGAATTATAACAAGGAGGAACATCATGAACCCCGAATTAATGATAAAAAAGGCAAGAGCGGCGGACTTCGTGGAAAACAACGGTAAAGTCCTGCGGGGCGTGAATATGCTCCGGACTGACTTCAACAAGCTGTCATCTATCCGCGCGGCTCTCGGACTTGATATTGATGATTTTGCAGACAGTATAAACTACCTGATAGAATCCGGATATATCCGCATACGAAACATTGACACCAAAAAGGATGCGGAACTTGCAGACTACGGCATGGACGAGATAGAGGGCAAGCTGACAGCTAAGGGCATACAGCTTCTTGCGGGGGCGATAGATGATCCCTGCATCAACATATAGGGCGTGATGGTATGGCAAGAAAGCATAACCGGAAACATTCCAAAATAGATAAGCTTGACCCTGCCGTTAAGTCGGAAGTGGAGTCTATGATACTTTCCAACGATTTCACATACAAGGAGATCGTTGAATATATCACTCAAAGCACCGGAGAAATGATCTCACAGGCGGCGGTCTGCCGATACGCGCAGGGACTCTGCGAATCACTGGAAAGCATCAGATTCGCTCAGGAAACGCTTCGGGCGGTCAATGATGAGATAAACCGCACTCCCGATATGGACACCACAGAGGGCATTATACGGATCCTGTCGCACATCCTGCTGACCAATATCCAGAAACTTTCCGATGATGATTTTGAAAGCATAGACCCGCTGAAACTTTTGAAACAGGCGTCCGACCTGATACGAGCGTCGGCATACAAGCGTAATCTGGACATCAAGAACAAGGAAATTACCGAAATGGGATTCGATACAGTCAAAGATAAGGTATTCTCCGCTCTCGGACGGGACGATCCTGAACTGTACAAGCGGCTTTCGGATTATCTTGAAATGAAAAGAATGGAGATGACGGCGGAATGATCTATGTTTTACAAGTCATGTCCGGAAAGGAAATGAACGTCCGCGCCGAACTGATAAGACGTGAAATTCCCGCGGACGTTCCAAGAGAGCGCATTATTATCCGCAAAAACGGATTATGGAGCAAACAATTAAAACTGCTGTTCCCTGCTTATGTTTTTGTGGATATAGATTACACGCCGGAAATATTCCACAGGATAAACACCGTTTCCGGTGTGATACGATTCCTCGGTTCGCCGTCCCCGCTGCCGGATCACGAAGCAGATATGATACACTGGCTTTCCAACAGCGGTGAAGTAATAGAGCCGTCAACGTTCATTACCGATAAAAGCGGCAATATAACGGCTTTCAAAGGCTTTTTAAACGGCAAAGAGGACAGGATAAAATTCCTGAATATCAGGCAGAAAAGAGTTTCCGTTGAAGTTAAATTCGGCGGCAAAACACATCGGGCAAATATAAGCATACAAAGTATGGCAGACGCGGAGCAAGGTTGATCCGTTCCCTTGTTCCGGCTGTTATCGTATATCGCAAGGCTGAGCCTTGACCCTTTCCGGACGGAAATTATCCGAGCCGAATGGCGGAGCCATGCCAATTTTCAGAGTTGAAAGTGGAGAGTTGAGAGTTAAGATATTGCAGTAACGCTTATCTTTACGGGTTCAATGCTTTTACAGATATAGCTTTACTTAATGCACGGTATACTTAGGCGGGGAATAACAAAATAAAGCCTGAATCTCAGCCTTGTTAAAGGGGCGTTAAAACGCGTTAGAGGGACGTTTTAAAGATTTTTGCGGCAAACTATCAGTCAAAATACAAAGACGGCTCAGAACGCATTCTCGTGCGTTTCCTGCGAGCCGTATTTTTTATGCAAGGAAGTGAGTATATGGATCCCATTCAAAAAGCAAGTATAAACGCCTTGACAGAGGCTTTAAAGGCTGTCGGGGAAACTGCCGCCGAGCAGGTAAGTCCTGAAACCGCGGCTGATTTTATAAACGCTCTCATAAGAGAACCTGACAAGAAAAAGCGAAAAGCTATGATGAAAGACTATGCGGAGCGGCACAAGGACGCGGCAAAATTCCTGCGGGATAATGCCGAACTGATAAATGCCGAAGCGGAAATGGCTCTTATTTCGGCGGCTGTGGGTTCGTCCGACATCGAACGAGAAGTTTCCTATAAGGGCGGCAGGAAGCGGATCACCGAAAAGGTCAGAAAACGTCCGCCAAACGCGGAAGCTGTAAAATTCCTGCTGAAAAACCGTATGCCCGATAAGTACAGCGACAAGCCTGCCGGAGATGTTGAGATAGAGGATATTTCCGATATTGAGGAGATGCTGAAAAAATAATTTTTCAGCACCAAGTTTTGCTTTTCGGACTCCCGTCCGAAATTTTGCTAAAGCAAAACCGCAAAACATTGGAAAGGAGGAGGCTTGCTTCGCAAGCAATTTTTATGGCACTGATAACCAAAAAGACGATACCGTATAATTTCTCCGAAAAGCACAGGGAATATATCAGGAACTGCCGTGACTGCATTTACAATGTGGCAGAGGGCGCGGTCAGAGCGGGAAAGACCGTTGACAATGTTATTGCATTCTGTCGGGAATTGTGCAGGACTCCCGACAAGCTGCACCTTGCAACGGCTTCCACCGCTCCCACTGCAAAGCTCGTTATCGGCGACTGCAACGGTTTCGGGATAGAGCATTACTTCCGCGGGCAATGCCGTTGGGGAAAATACCGCGGCAATGAAGCCCTTATCATTCACGGAAAGTTCACGGAAAACCGTGAGCGCATTGTAATGTTCGTAGGCGGCGCTAAGGCTGACAGCTACAAAAAATTCCGTGGTATGTCCATAGGAATGTGGATAGCTACGGAAATAGACCTGCACCATGAAGAGACCATAAAGGAAGCCCTTACCCGTCAGGCGGCGGCAAAGCTCCGTAAACTGTTCTGGGATCTGAACCCCGGAAGTCCTTTTGCAATGATATATGAAAAATATATTGATGTTTACGCAAAGAACGCAGAGGACGGCACTCTTTTAGGCGGGTACAATTACGGGCATTTTACCATTTACGACAATATCAATATTAACGATAAGCAGCGGGAAGCGTTCATTTCCCAGTATGACCCCAATTCCGTTGAATACAGACGGAAGATACGCGGCGAAAGATGTATTGCGGAGGGACTGATATTTCAGACTTTTGCTGACGATACGGACAAATTCCTGACAGACAAGAAATTCAGCGGCGTAAAGTTCATTTCAATAGGCGTGGACTTCGGCGGGAACAAGTCCGCCACAACATTTGTTGCAGCGGCGATCCTTGAAAACTTCCGCCGCATAGGCGTTATCGCAGACCACAAGATCGGCGGCGGAAAAGGCACGATAGACCCCGACAGGGTGAACCGCGAGCTTATGGAATTTTACAGGAACATTCAGGCGGAATACCCTAACGTAAAGATACCGTTCGTTTTCTGCGACAGTGCGGAACAGACTATCATAAACGGCATTAGAACGGCTTTTGCAAGGGCGCATATCCCCGCCGCTGTAAAGGATTGTTTCAAAGGCGCGATAAATGACCGCATTTACGCTCTTAACGGGCTTATGAGTCAAGGACGGTTTCTTGTAAACAAGGATTGCAAAAACGTCATAAACAGTCTGAGAAATCAGGTCTGGGACGCTAAGGAATTAACCAAAGACGTAAGACTCGATGACGGGACTTGCGATATTGATACGGCGGACGCGCTGGAATACAGTTTCAGCAGTTTTCTCAAAGAGTTAAACGTATATGCGGAGGTGAGATGATTGAATACACAGCTTATACAATGGCTGAATGACAAATTCGGCTGCGATATATCGGACGGCTACTACAAATTCATAAACGTCTGGAACGATTGGTGGAAAGGCTATCACGGCAGCTTTCACGATTATTTCTTTTTCAACGGGAAAAGGAAGATCCGCAAGCGTATGTTTTCAATGAAAATGGGGAAAAAGGTCTGCGAGGACTGGGCGGGAATACTTTTCAACAGCAAGACACGCATTAAAATTTCGGACGAAAATACAAGCCGCTTTATTCAAGGGAGAAGAGAAAACGGCGGCGTTTTCGGTTCAAACGATTTCCTTGTAAAGGGAAACAGACTTGTTGAAAAGGCGTTTGCGCTTGGAACGGCGGCGGTCACCGTCAGTCTGGACGGGATAAGGCTTTCTGACGGAAAGATACCGCCCGCGTCTCCCGATGCAAAGATAAGATTCAACTATCTTTCCGCAGACCATATCATTCCGATCAGCGTGCGGAACGGAATTATCACCGAAGCGGCTTTCGCTTCGGAACACACCGAAAAAGGCAGGGAACATCTGCTGCTTGAAGTTCATATGCTCAACAATAAGGGCAATTACACCATAGAAAACTATATGTTTTCCTGCGATAACGATCAGATACGGGAAGAACCGCTCCCCGCGAACATGATACGGGATTTTGACACAGGCAGCAATATACCGTGGTTTACGGTGCTTTCCCCGAATATTGAAAACAATATTGACAGATCGGGCGGTCTGGGGCTTTCGATATTCCACAATGCCATTGACGCGCTTATGTCCGTTGATATTTGTTTCAACAATTTCAATGCGGATTTCAGGCTCGGTCAGAAAAAGGTATTTCTGGAAAAATCTCTTATCGAAATTGACGACAACGGCGAGACCATTGCACCGGACGATGTTTATCAGCAGCTTTTTTCATATGTGAATTTTCCCGCAGGCAGCGATGACGACAAAAAATTCATTATGGAATTTAATCCATCGCTGCGGGTGGACGACAACACCAAAGGCATACAGTCGGCTCTTGATTATCTGTCCTTCAAATGCGGTCTGGGAAACAAGCATTATCAGTTCAACAACGGCACTGTCGTTACCGCCACCCAATACACGGGCGACCGTCAGGATCTTATCCAGAACGCCGACAAGCATTATCTGGCTGTTGAAAAGTTCCTGCTTTCCCTGATACGCTCGGTAATTTACATAGGCAGGAATTTCATCGGCGCTGATATTTCCGACGATCCCGAAGTTGAGATATGTTTTGACAAATCAGTGGTAATTGACGAGGCGGCGGAACGCTTGCAGGATCTGAATGAAGTTCAGGCAGGTGTAAAAGCACCGTGGGAGTTCCGCATGAAATGGTACGGCGAATCGGAAGAAATCGCCCGTGCGGCTATTGACGAGATACAAGGCGAAACGGAGGTTGACCTCGGTTTCGGAGACGGCGGTGATGCATAATGGCATTATCGCCGCAATACCTTGACAAACTCCCCGAACCTGTGATAAAATTAATGTCAGAACTCCAAGATGAGATAATCTCCGACATTTGCAGGCGCATCACAAAAGCTAATTACCTGACACCAACGGCAGAATGGCAGCTCATCAAAGCAAATCAGCTCACGCTTTCCTCTCAGGAAGTCAAAAAGCGCATTGCCCAAAAGCTGAAAGTACAGGAAAAGACCGTTAAGGAACTTTACACCGACGCGGTAAAAACGGCAATTGCCGAGGACAGGCAGATATATGAATTTGCCCTTGATGACGGCATTTTGTCGGAAAATTACCGCGAAAAGCTGACAAATTACACCCGTTCAAAAGCCTTTTCAAATGCCCTTAACAGAGGCTTAAAAAACACGAACGGCTTGATGAGGAATCTAACCAATTCAGCGGCAGCAGCGGCAAACAGGCAGCTTGCAGAGGCTCTTGACCTTGCGTATCTGAAAGTAACCAGCGGAGCGTTCACGCCCGATCAGGCGGTATTTGATGCGGTCAAAAAACTTGGTGCGGACGGTTTAAAAGCCGTAAAATACCCGTCAGGGCATACAGATCAGCTTGATGTTGCGGTAAGGCGTGCTATCGTCACCGCTGTTGGGAAGACCTGCGGGGATATGCAGCTTGACCTTGCTAAGGAAATGGACAGCAGGCTCGTTGAGGTGGATTCACATCTCGGAGCGCGACCGTCCCACGCCGAATGGCAAGGGCAGGTATATTCTCTTGACAAGGACGATCCGAAATATCCGTACTTTTACGATGCAACGGGTTACGGAACGGGAGAGGGCTTGTGCGGCTGGAACTGCCGACATTCCTTTTATCCGTATTTTGAGGGTTTATCCGAAAGAGCAAGCATTCCAGACTTTACGCAAGAGGAAAACGCCCGTGTTTATGAGGACACACAGAAGCAGCGTTCTTACGAACGGTCGATAAGGAAATCCAAGAGAGAGCTTGCGGCTCTGGACGGGGCGCGTTCCGCTGCTGATGATCCGGAGTTAAAGGCTAAACTTGACCGCGAATTTGCCCGTAAATCGGCTACTCTGAAAAAGCAAGAGGGACGGCTTAACGAACATCTGAAAAACACAGGACTGCTGCCGGATAGTTCGAGAGTGCGTGTTGACGGGTTTAACCGCAGCGTTTCGCAAAAGGCTGTTCATGCGGCGAAAAAGTATAACGCTCCGGCAAAGTCTGTTACCGTAAAGCAGAGCGGCGGACATAACAAAGAGTACGAAGCAAATCTCAAAGTCATTGACAGTAAAGAATATAGGCAGAAATTCAAAGGCGTTACATCAACGGCAAGAGGTGACAAGCGAGTTTGCGATTATTGCAGAAAAGCAATTAAAAGGAATAGCGGTTCTTCTACCGAAACAGTATACTTTCTTGATTCCAAAAATGGCAAAATCAAGAATACTCCTGTTGACCTCAACGAATTTGGAGGTGAAATTATGTTACCTACAGGCAGGAAAAATGAATTTATTCTTGTTCATAATCACCCTAACAGCGTTGCGCCGAGCTTTGAGGATTTTGTAACTCTGAATAGTTGTCCTGAGATAAAGTCATTGATAGCTGCAGGACATGACGGAACGGTGTATACTGTTTCTGTAGGAAAGGGCAAACGGCTTAATTTAACGGATAAAAACGAATACAGAGTTGCAAGGAATGAATGGAACAGATGTTATAGAGATTTAAATGGTGACATAGGTGCATTAGCTGAATTTTGTAAAGTATATGGGTGGGATTTAAGTGTCAAGTAAAAAGAAAAAAACCGGAAGAATAATTCAAATTGATGGGTATAAGCCTTTGGAACTTATGACACCGGAAGAAAAAGACGAATATTTCAAATCATTCAGCGGATTAACCTATGCTGAATGGTGCGAAAAATACAAAGATGATACCCTTGAAAAAATCCATGAGGATATGCGAGCTCATATTAAAACACTTTAAATGATTATAGCACTCATTTTTATGGGTGCTTTTAATTTTGCCTGAAAGGAGGAATCAATATTAAAGATATAGAGCTATGGCAGGGCGACTGTCTGGAATTAA
>CANRFB010000029.1 GCA_947629785.1 uncultured Clostridia bacterium
ATACTCTATGGTGTTTATCTTTCCCCTCTGCCGTGTTCCTCGTCGATCAGATAGGAAAGTCTGTACCCGTGTATTCGTTTGTCAAGGATTTTGTCAAAGTCAAAACCAAGTTTTCTGCAAATGTACTTGCCGATCTCGCAGACGGTATTGTAAAGGTCGAGAATACCGTTATTTTCGTTGGTAAGTTCTTCTATCTTGGCTTTTATCCTGCTGATAATGCCGTCCTTTTCTTTTACCTCGTTTTCAAGCGTTCTGACTTGTTCGGAAAGTCTGCGGTTATCTTCCTTTATCGGAGCAAGTTCGGAAAGTTCTTTTTTCAGACTGCTTATCTCCTCGTCCTTTTCTTTTTTCAATTTGTAATACTTTCCCGATATTTCCCTGTTACGGCTGTCAAGACACTCGATAAGTTCGTTTTTAGTGCTTTCCAAAGTCAGCAGATCTTCTTGCAGTTCGGCTTTTTCGTCCATAAGCGAACGGACGTATGGAAAACGTTCGGCATAAAACTCCTGCTTTTCGGCTGCATATCTGTCTGCTTCTTCTCGGATAGCGGCAGCTTCTTTTTCTGCTTGCCGTTTTGCCTTTTCGGCGGCTTCACGTTTCCGTTCCGCTTCGTCAGCTTCGGCTTTGTAACTTTCCGCATTTTTCTGCCAGATCCCGATCTCCTTTTCTTCTCCGTATAACTCGGCGCGGCGCGTTTCCTTTTCGTCATATTCCGCTTTGTCCTTGGCAAGCTGCGCTTCGCTTACCGCTAACGCCTTTGCCGTTTCCTGCAACGCTGTCACGGTTTCGGGAGAATACAACAGCTTGCCCTTGTTTTCTTTTCCGATAAGAAACCGCGCCGCGGACGGAACGGCAATACCCGATACGTTCTCCATAGGTTCGGCTTTAAGTATTTCGTTATAATCGTTGACTTGCTCTTGTAACCGACTTACTTCGGCGATCAGCTTTTCTTTTTTCTGTTCATAGTAGTCGGTGCTTTCTTTGTATCCTGCAACAGTCTGATGTTTCCTTGCACGTTCTCCGTTGACAAGATCGGTTCGCAATCCTCTGTCCAGTCCGTGGGGCTTGCCTACCGTTTTGTAAAAATCGTCCTGCAACGATTGCAAGGCTCGGCTGCCGTTTCCCACACAGTCCTTTGCGGACAATCTCCCGTCCGAGGTCAGCGGAACAAAGTTCAGGTGCATATGCGGCGTGACTTCGTCAAGGTGGACGTCTGCGGAAATGATGTTCTCCGCGCCCCAGCGTTCAGCCGCCCACTTATAGCAGTCCTCAAAAAATCTGCGCTGCTGTTCTTCGGAAATTCTTCCGAAAAAATTGCTGTCTGATGTGAAAAGCACTTGCACCATTCTCACGGCATCTTTGCGGATAGCTTTCTTTCCCGTGTAGCGTTCGGCAATCTGCTTGCCTATAAATTCGTTGAAACTCATTCCGTCAGCCGCACTGCAAAGACTGTAATTGTCCTTGCTTTTTGAAAAGTCAATATCGGGGTTGCTGTTGCTATGACGGCGTTCACGTCTGTCGTGTATCTGCAATCCTGCAATGTTGTGACTGCTGCTGTATTTGCTTATTCTGCAAATTGCAAAACTCATTTTGTACTCCTTTCAGCGGGAAAATTTGCGGGGGAAGTGCTAAAACTTTATTTATGAAGTGTAACACATTACACTTTACTCGTACCTTATAAAGTGTGTGTGGTCTGCCGACGGCTTTAAAAATTTTGATCTGCAATAAAAATGCAGTCAAAAATTCTTCGCAAAAATCATATATGCAAATTTTTGCTCGACTTTTTGAGCATTTTTTATTGCATCTCAAATTTCGATGTTCCCCCTCTTAAAAATCTTCCCCTTTGTTTTCGGAAAATAAAATAAATGCGTGACGGTGTATGTCGGTGGTGACGGTGTTTACAAGTACCGTGCCCTATATTGATAATATCGTCACGACCGCCACACATCGACACTTGCATTTTTTAATTTAAACGAAACTTGCCGTCCGTTATGTGTTCGGCAGCTATTGTAAAGTATGCCGTATTCATTGTTGAGCCGTCCGGCGTTGACGTTCAGTTTTAAGGTCAGAACATTAGGCTTCATTTCCAAGCCGAGCTGATTTACTAACTCCGTAGGTGAACCTTGCCAAGAGGGATTATCAGTCGTAATGAATTTTGAGATAATTTCAAGCAGAGGTTCAGGCGGTTCTTTCCAGAGTTCTGTTTCTGAACGTTCAAGATCCCAAGAAAGTTTTTCCGTATCGCGGATAAGATATAGCCGTTGATCCTGCTGATCCCGTCCGGAAATTTCTAACACGGCAGAGTTAGAAGTTCTCTTTTCCTTGTAAAGCAAAAATGCTCCGTCAGCAGCTCCGAGCAATCCGGTCGTACCGGATATCATATCGAATTTATCATCAGCCTGTTGTTTTCGCGTATGATGAACAAGGAGCATACATATTCCGTGACTGTCGGTAAACTTTTTCAGTTTGGTTATAATATCGTAGTCATTAGCATAACTGTACGAGTCCCCGCCTGTCTCGCGTATCTTTTGCAGTGTATCGATAATTATCAAAGATGTATCCGGATGTTCGGCAACGAAACTTTTAAGCTGATCGTCTAACCCGTTTCCGATATTGTGAGCCGATACGGAAAAGAAAAGTTTATCAGTCTGTTCTGTTCCGAACATTCTGTATAAGCGTTCTTGCAGGCGGCGATAATCGTCCTCTAAAGCGAGATACAATACCGTACCTTGTTTTACAGGATAACCCCATAACGGTGTTCCTGTACTGATGTGGTAAGCGAGTTGAGCCATAAAGAAACTTTTTCCGAGTTTAGGCGCGCCGACAAAAAGGTAAGTTCCTGTATAAAGAAATCCATCTATAAGCGGCGGCTTTTTGGAATACACATTCTCATATAACTCGCTCATTGAAATTGTAGGGAGATAGCTTGGATCGATCGAACGAAGAAAATCTTTCTGCATTTTTGCTATGTATTCGTTCATAGAAGAGTTACTGCTTGGTGTCAGATCATTCATTGACAAATTCCCCCTTAAAATATCTTATTTCCTCATATACTTTTTTATCCGGACAATAATAGGTAAACTCCGTAGAGCCGTCATTTTTTAATGCCCAGCCGAAATTGAATATACCTCTTTGAAGTCCTACACGGATAAGCTGAGGAGTTTTCCCCGTAGCTTGTGAGATTTCGGATATACTAACGTTACGTCCTGTGAATTTTGGTGTCATACATAATACCTCCTTATGCTGTTGACAATTTTTAAAAGTTGTGATATAATGATTTTAGATGTTATAGAACACTAATAGTAATGTTCTATAATACACAATAACATAAATTGAAGTCTATTGTCAATATAAAAACCTTAAAAAGTGCATTTTAGAGATTATTTTTGTATGATTGGCTAAAAAGGATAGGTGTTTTTTGTGTTTTATGACAAGTTCATTGAGCTTTGCAATATCAAAAAAGAAAAGCCAACCCCGCTTTTGAACAAGTTAGGGTTAAGCTCCGGTAATTTGAAACGTTGGAAGAATGGTTCAAGTGTCAATTTTGACACCATAAAGGTGCTTGCAGACTATTTTAATGTAACAATTGATTACTTTTTTGACGAAACCAGTGAGCAGACCATAGAATATGTCAGTTCCGGCAACTCGTTCAAAGGATTGTACGAACTTCTCAAAGCTCATCCGGATCACATTGCCAGTTTTACAAACGGAACTAACATTCCGGATAATTCCGACTATGAACGTATTGCGCAGTATATGAATACGGAAGTAAGATACATTGCTTCTCCCGAACTGTTTGAGAAATTCAGCGAAGCACCGAACAGCACGTCAGTTTCTAAAGTAAGCAATATATCTACCAAGGATCTGATATTGAATATTCTGGGGAAGATACCTGCGAACGGTGAGTATAAGTTTTTACAGGTCAGAATTTCTATGGTAATTCTCCGACATCTTCTCAATATGGGGATAACAGCCGAACAGTTGGAGAAAGCCAAGCTGATAAAAGAGAAAATATACGGTCTTAGTGATCTGACGATAGATGAAAGTAAGAAAAAAAGTCTAAACTTCTCCGATCTGATAAGAATTTCGGAAACTTTCAATATTGATTATGACTATATGCTGTCCGGTGAAAAGGGTGCTCAGGTAAAATAACTTGGAGACTGCGCATTGTCAAAAACTTCCTTGATAATTAAATTTGAATAATGAAAGTTATAAATTGCTCAATTTTTCTTGATTTATACATACAATTGTGATATAATAAGAAAAGAAATAAAAATGTCGTTTGCATCAAGATAATACAAAAATCAATACAACTACGAAGGACTTTTAATATTTTTTCAAAATAATAGAAAGAATGAATTGACTTGGTAAAACAAAGTATGTACTAAGTTTTCCGGAATTAATCAATTTGCAAAAACATTTGATTTAAGTTATAATTTCCTATTTACAGATAAATAATGAAATGGTGATATAATGAAAACTGTAAAACCCTTTGTCAAATGGGCTGGTGGCAAAAGCCAACTTCTTGACGAAATAAGGAAAAAATACCCTGAAAAAATTGAACGTTACTGCGAGCCGTTTGTCGGAGGCGGGGCAGTTTTGCTTGATGTTCTCTCAAACTATCACCCCAATGAGGTGCTTATAAACGATATAAACGCCGAGCTTGCCAACACATACAGGCAGGTAAAGGCGATTACCGATGATGTTATCGCTATGTTGAAAATAATGCAGGAGCAGTATATTCCGATGGACGGTGAAGCACGTAAGGAGTACTACTATTCCAAACGCGACAGGTTCAATGAGCTGATTTTGCAGTCACAGAATACCGCCGAAAAAGCCGCGCTGTTTATTTTTCTGAACAGGACCTGCTTCAACGGATTATACAGAGTAAACGGTAAGGGAATGTTTAATGTTCCAATGGGAGCGTATAAAAATCCACTGATATGCGATGAAAGCAATCTTCTGAAAATCAGTAAGCTGCTTAAAAATGTGGAGATTAAATGTGGCGATTATAAGGATTGCGGCGAATTTATTGATAATAGGACATTTGTCTATATTGATCCGCCGTACAGACCGTTAAATACAACTTCTAACTTCACGTCATATACAAGCTGCGAATTTGGAGACAAGCAACAGATTGAACTTGCAAAGTTTGTTGACATGATCGCAGAGAAGGGTGCTCATGTTGTCGTAAGTAACTCCGATCCGAAAAATGCGAATGCTGACGATAATTTCTTTGATGAAATTTACTCAAAGCACAACATTTCAAGAGTCATGGCTTCAAGAATGATTAACAGCAAGAGCAGCGGCAGAGGAGAAATCAGCGAACTTTTAATAAGTAATTTTTAGATTGGGAGTAGTGATATGAGAAAATTTGAAAGTTGGCTTGCAAATTTCAGAGACAGCATAGCCGACTATAAATATTACGTTGATTTCCCAAAGATTTATGCAACGGTTTGATTTTGTTATCAAAACAGAAAATATGATTTATGGAATTGAAGCAAACTTTTATGCAAGCGGAGGTTCCAAACTTAATGAAACAGCAAGAAGCTATAAGCAAATTGCTCAGGAAGTTGAAACAATTGACGGATTTACGTTTGTCTGGTTCACCGACGGTAAGGGTTGGAATTCGGCAAGGCATAATTTAGAGGAGACGTTTGACGTGCTGGATACGGTTTATTCCATTGCTGATTTGGAGAATGGTATAATTAACAGATTGGTAGAAGGAGATTACTGATGATAAAAAACGGCAAAGGCGGTGGAAATACGCAAACCGGCTTAGTCTTTGAGGGTAAAACCGATTTAGCAACATTTTTGTCGCAGCAAAACGGATATGAAATTATTGAAGAAAAGGAAAATATTGTTTTTAAAGGGCAAAATACCGAGATTAAAGTGAAAAGTGTTTATTATGACGGCAAAAAGGTTGCAGAGCTTTATAAACAGCGAGAATTTTATAACTCTTTTCTTAAAAAATTGGATATTGATTGGCGTGAGTACATTTCTAAGCCGCTTTATCCTGATGACAGTATTTTTGTAATTATAAAAAATTCGGTTTTCATTATTGAATGTAAACATCAGCAGGTAGCAGGCTCGGTTGACGAAAAATTACAGACCTGCGATTTCAAGAAAAAAGAATATAAAAAACTGCTTTCAAAAGCTAATTTAGACGTTGAATATATTTATCTGCTTGATAATTGGTTCAGGAATCCCAAATATAAAGATGTGCTTGATTATATTCATAGCGTGAACTGTGATTACTATTTTGAGTATATTCCGTTATATCGTTTTGGGTTGCCGGTGCCAAATGAAGGTGAAGAAAATAATGAGTGAAAAACGAATAAAAAAATGGGAACCTGAAGATTTTGAACTTGAAATGACTACCCACTGGTCATTCCCAAAGCGTGGTGACTGGGCAACTCACGATGCAAAATGGCGCGGGAACTGGTCGCCGTATATACCACGCAATATTATTCTTCGCTACTCGCAGGAGGGTGATCTCGTTCTCGATCAATTTGCGGGCGGAGGGACAACGCTTGTCGAAGCAAAGCTTTTGAACCGCAACATAATTGGTGTTGACTGCAATGACAATGCTTTGGCACGCTGTAAAGAGAAGATTGATTTTGACTATCCTCCCGCGCAGGGAAAAGTTTTTCTTTACAAGGGCGATGCGCGTGATCTGTATTTTCAGAGCGATGAATCGATCGATTTAATCTGCACGCACCCGCCATATGCAGACATAATTCAATATAGTGAGAACATTCCTGAAGATTTGTCGAGACTTAAAATCAAGGATTTTCTTGAGCAGATGAAACCTGTTGCCGAAGAGTGCTACCGTGTCCTTAAAAAGGACAAGTTCTGTGCGGTTTTAATGGGAGACACACGTCAAAAAGGTTGTATGGTTCCGATGAGCTTTGACGTCATGAAAATTTTTGAGAGTGTGGGGTTCAAGCTGAAAGAGATAATTATTAAGGAGCAGCACAACTGCAAAGCGACAGGTTATTGGAAAACCAACAGCGTAAAATATAATTTTCTGCTGATTGCTCATGAATACTTGTTTGTATTTAAAAAATAGTATACTGTTAAGCCCTTATAGTTTCACCATAAGTGAAACTATAAGGGCTATTTTTTATGTTATAATAAAAGTATAGTAAGGGAGGATTTTAAAAGTGTATTTTTCTGATGATAAAGAATTATATAGTACAGTAGGCTTAAATATAAAACGGAAGCGCAAAGAAAAAGGTTTTACACAACAGCAGCTATGCGAAAAAGTTGGGATAAGTTTAAGCTATCTATCAAAAATCGAAGCTGCTAACTGTGATAAAAGTTTTTCACTTGCAATGTTGAACCAGATAGCCAATGCATTAAAAGTTGAAATAATAGAATTTTTCAATATATAAGTTGGGGGGATAATATGAGATTAGAAGATGCACAAAAGAAAATTGACAGTATAGCCGGAAAAAGCTTTATCGAAATATTTTCAAAGGAAGATATACAAACGATTATCAGAAATAAGGGCAAATCCGGACAATTACTGGAATTGACTTTAGGAAAGAAATTAGATAGCGGTAATCTGGATTTTGAAAACGGAGAATTAAAAACAAACAAGAGTGATCACAACGGAAAACCGCTTGAAACTATATTTGTTACGCAGATTTCTTCAATTATTGACGAGTTAATAAATAAAAAGATATTTGAGAATACACATTTGTATGAGAAAATAAAAAATTTACTGTATGTTTCTGTATGCAAAGAAGGAACACCTGAAAATTGGTATTTTTTAAAACCAATACATATTGATCTTTCATCTGATAAATACGCTTATTTATTAAAGATATGGAAAGATGATTATTATTCTATCTGTGATCAGCTTATTAACCATATTGAACATTCAAAAGATGGCTTTATCCATACGTCTAATGGAAAGCATTTGCAGATACATTCAAAGGACGCAAAAAATAGTAGTGGTAACTATAATCCTATATTTTCAAAAATATATGGAAGGTATATATCAAATAAAAATCATGCGTTCTATTTTAAAAAAGATATGGTTGAAGAATTACGGAATAGATAACACATTTCATATTTAACTGGCGGTATGAGTTTATATGAGCATTTATACGAAATACACAGGTAATACACAATTCCTATATTATTTCGCTTATTTGCGTATCTGTAGTTGCGGTCGAAGAGGCTATGAAAGGCTGATCCGCTTTTCACAGGCTGCAATTAAGATAATTTAAATGATCCTGCCGGTTTAAATTTAAATCGGCAGGATTTATAATAAGGGATCATGTCGGGGAAAAACTATTTTGTTAATGATCGGATTTGAAGCGAGGGTTTATTATGAGTGAAGAATTGACATATATGTCACCTGAATGGATAAAAAAGGAATCTGAGCAGCATTCTGAATATGATGCAGAACATCAGAAACTGCGTGAAAAATTTTGTGAAAATTTCAGTCCGGAAAGACTTGAAAGTTTATCGGGCAAAGAATTGTTATATACTATGTTCGGCGGTAAAGATACCGGCTATAACAGTTTGACTTATACTCTTGAATTTGATCCCGATTATACATCATTTGGCAGTATAAGAGGCGGTTCGGCGTATAAATTCGGATTATTTTACAGCGATAAAGATAATTGCTGGTATAAGGGTGCATCAAAAAATGCTGCGGTAGTTTCTGAATCGGAGGCAATAGAGGAAGCTGCCGTTCTGCGCGATCAATTAATTAAAGGTGCTGAAATAATTTGCAAATATAAAGATACTGTAAATCTTGATGATTATAAAAGGATAGCTAATGAATTTGAAAAATCAAATATCAAATTAAAATCGTGGAACAGTAAATATTATCATATGATTTGTCCGGAAGTTATTTCTAATTTTTACAATATTGATTGGCAGAAGCACATTTTATATGCTTTGAAAATGATTCCGGAACAAAACACGCTGTATCGGCATGGGCAAATTTCTCTTTTTATAAAAAAGTGCGGAATATCTTGTGGTCTTTTCGATAAAACAATGTATGAGCATATCGGCGGATTAAAAAAGTTTTACCGTATCGGAACAGGACAAAACGGTATGTACTGGAATGATTGGGTAAAAAACGGTTATGCCGCGATCGGGTGGAGTGAAATTGGTGACCTGAATAATTTTGTAAATAATAAAGACGAACTTGTAAATAAAATTATGGCAACATATAACAAAAATAAAGCAAATGCAGCAAAAGAAGCAAATCAGATAGAGGATTTTCTTTATGTTCCGAATGATACTTTTCTTGTCGCTGAAGCTGGAAAAGTATTAAAAGGTGTCGGTATAATCAAAAGCGATCATTACTACGATAAAACGCGTGAATATCCTAATTGCAGAAATGTAAACTGGATCTGGATAAATAACGAAAATAAAGAATTGCCCAACAGCGGAGAGGGTATTCAGACAACATTTCATAATCTGACAGATGATGAAAACCTTATTTATTTGTATAATATAATTTTGTCAACTAAATATGATGATACTGATAATACAGAAAAATTTGAACCATACACAAAAGACGATTTCTTAAAGGAAGTATATCTTGACGAAGCGGAATACGACAAGCTCGCCGCTCTGGTTCTCGGAAAGAAAAACATTATCCTGCAAGGCGCTCCGGGGGTGGGAAAAACTTTCGCCGCTAAACGTCTGGCATATTCAATAATGGGCGAGCAAGACGACAGCCGCGTAAAAGTCGTGCAGTTTCATCAAAGCTATTCTTATGAAGATTTTATTGAGGGTTACCGCCCTGCGGAAAACGGAAGTCTCGTGCTTCGTGACGGGATATTCAAAAAATTTTGTAAGACTGCTTTTAGTGATAAGAACAGAAAATACTTTTTCATAATTGACGAGATAAACCGTGGAAATTTGAGCAAAATTTTCGGCGAACTGCTTATGCTTATAGAAGCGGACAAGCGTGATGATTATCACGCGGAACTTGTTTACAGCAAAGAGCCCTTTACCGTTCCGGAGAATGTTCATATTATCGGAATGATGAATACCGCCGACAGAAGCCTTGCAATGATAGATCACGCTTTGCGCAGAAGATTTGCGTTCTTTAAGATGAAACCCGCTTTTGATAAAAAGCTGTTTAAAGAAAAAATTGAAAATACAAATAACGTTCTTTATAAAAAAACTATCGAGGCTGTTATTTCACTGAACAAGGAAATTGCCGAAGATAGTTCTCTGGGAGACGGATTTGAGATCGGACACAGCTATTTTTGCCTTGATGATGATAAAATAAATGATACTGTCGTAAAAAATATTATCGAATTTGAAATTATTCCTATTATTGAGGAATATTGGTTTGATAATAAGAAAAAAGCCGATGATGAACGTTCAATATTTGAAGCTCTTTTGAAAAATGGTGGAAAAAATGTTGTATAAAAACAGTATTCCTATCGGGAATATTTATTATATGCTTGCTTACGCTTACCGCGATCTTTCGGAACAGAGCATAGTTTCCGTTGATACAGAAGAATTTGATAATATACAGAAACTTATGGCACAGCTTCTTATAAACGGCGTGGAGTATCAGCTCAAAAAGGAGCTTTTCAAAAATTACGAATACAAAAGCGAGGAATTGTACACTGTCAGGGGCAGGATAGATATTACCGGAACGATGAACAGAAACGGTTTCCGCTACGGAAGATATGTCTGCGAACACGATGATTACACGACCAACACGCTTATGAACAGAATAATAAAGTCCGTTATGCTTTTACTTATCAAAGCGGATATTTCCAAGGAACAGAAAAAAACGCTTTGCAATCTGGCGCGATATTTTTCCGATATTTCGGCGGCAAATTTATTGAATGTAAATTGGAACGCATTTAATTTCAACAGAAATAATAAAAGTTACCGTTTTCTGATGAGCATATGCAGAGTTATCTGCGAAAATATGCTTTTTTCCACAGAAAGCGGCGAGTTAAAAATTATTGATTTTACAGATAAGCATCTTAATAAACTGTATGAAAGATTTATACTGAATTATTTTATAAGGCATCACAGTAATTTATCTCCGAATCCGTCCAAAATAAAATGGGCAGTAGCGGAACAATATCCGTTACTGCCGGAAATGCAGACCGACACGGTACTTTTTGATAAAGAGCGGAAAAGCAAATTGATAATTGACGCAAAGTTTTATTCAAAGACTACGGCGCAAAAAAATGAAAATTACCGCGAAAAATTTCATTCTCACAACCTTTATCAGATATTCACTTATGTGAAAAATGAGATCCGCAATTTTGACGGAACAGTCTCAGGTATGCTGCTTTATGCAGATACGCAGGATAATATAATTCCGCTCGATGGTCTCACTATGGATATAGACGGCAATAAATTCTATGTGAATGTGCTTGATCTAAGCGGAAAATTTTCGGATATATCTTCTCAGCTTGACAAAATTGCGGAAAATTCTCCGTGGTATTAATTTTTTGAAAATATATTTCAAAATAAAAACAGACTGTCACTGTAAAAGCGGCAGTCTGTTTTTATTTTGCGATAAAGGTATTTTTAAAAATACATTTTGAAATTTATATGCTTTTAAATGTTTGCATTAATTTCTTTTAATATCTCAACAATTTCAATTTCGCCGTCGACAAGCACTTCAACTATCGGCTCGTGACCGTCCTCGTTCTGCCCGTTGCGCCAATAAATTTCCGCAAGCCTGAGATTTTCTTTCTCGGAGATCGTTCCATCAAAGCATTTGTATGCGTCGCCGTAATAGCAATTCCCGTTGACCTTTATCTTTGCAACACAATATGTAGGACGTCCGATACGGGCAAAATATTCGCCCCACCGCACGGCTTCTTCATATGTTTTTGAAACATACAGCGCAGCCATGCGAGACGGATACTGCGGATATTTTTCCTTTCGCACTTTCTCTAATGCAAGCTCCCGAAGCGCAACATCGACTTCGTGGGTAAGTTCGGCACCCTCGTATTTTTGCGGATTTTTATAAATATCCTCAACTATGCTCATCTGCGCATACACGCGTTCATGTACGCCGTTGGGATTTTCTTCATTTAATACAAAGCGCTGTCCGACTTGTTTCGGTCTGTCCGAAACTACATGATAAAAATACATATATCCTCCTGTCTTGGGAGAATTAAAAATTACCTATCCTCCCGAATTTTATCTGTTTTTCTTTTGTAAACATCATAAATCCTCCTTTCCTGAAAATCAGCAAATCAATGCTTTAATGATTATATCATGCAGTTCCGGAAATGTCAAGAATATTCCGCAAAATTTTTAGCTTTGCAGTCGGAATAATAGTCTTTCAGAAATTCCAGAAACAGCTCGTCATTTTCAAGCAGGAACTCGCTTACAGGGTCGGATTCTTTAATAATTCCCTCGGGCATAACATATTCCGGGAGACAATTTTCACAGTAGTATTTCCCGTATGAAAAACCACGGGCGTTTCCCGTTTCAAAATAATATAAGTCCGTTGTTCCGCCGCAGTTTTCGCAGTAATTCTGCGGCTCGTATCCGGAACAATCGGGACAGTCCGCAAGACATTCGCAGTCACGGTCGTATAAACATGGTCTGCTCATTTTTTATCCTCCTTAATTTTATTGAAAATCAATTCCGCGGTGTTTTTCAATAAAATTATAACACAGGCGTTTAGTGAATTTAAATGCCATCTTTTCAAAATAAAACGCAGTCCCCGAAAATCACGGGAACTGCATTTCTGTTAAGATATATCCGTTTGCGGACTGCGGGGCGCGAGTGCCTGCAATAACGGCGCGGAAGCCGACAGCCCCAGAGCAATAAGAAGCTGTTTCCCCGTAAGCGGAACGGTTTCAAATATTATCTGCAAAGGCGGGAAATATATCGCCGCCATGAGAACGGCTATAGAAATAAATACCGCGCCTATAAGTTTGGGATTGTTAAGGTAGGGAACGGTAAAGATGTTTTTCCGCTCGGATTTACATTCAAATACATGGAAAAGCTGCGACACCACAAGCGTGAAAAGCGCCGCCGTCCGCGATGCGGCAATATTCCCCGAAAGGCTGTGTATTACCGAGAAGCTTCCCAGCGTGCAAAGTCCTATAAGAACCCCGCGGATAATTATTTTCTGCATAAGACCGTCCGAAAAGAAGCTTTCGTCCGATTTCCGCGGCGGCTTTTTCATGTTCTCACGCTCGGGCGGTTCAACCCCGAGGGCAATTGCGGGAAGTCCGTCGGTAACAAGATTTACCATAAGTATCTGCGTAGGCAGCAGGACCATGGGCATTCCCATGATTATCCCGAGAAACATGGTGAGAACTTCCCCGATATTGCAGCTTAACAGATAGCGGACAAATTTGCGGATATTTGCGTAAATTCCGCGCCCCTGCTCCACCGCGCTCACAAGTGTGGCAAAATTGTCGTCAAGCAGCACAACGTCCGCCGCCTGTTTGGTAACGTCCGTTCCCGTCAAGCCCATGGAAACGCCTATGCTTGCTTCCTTTACGGCGGGTGCGTCGTTTACGCCGTCTCCCGTCATGGTGACTATTTCGCCTTTGCGCTTGAAAGCCCGGACTATGCGGAGTTTGTCCGCGGGACTTACCCGAGCGAATACCGCCGCTTTCCCGATAACGCTGTCAAGTTCGTCATCGGACATTCTTTCAAGTTCCGCGCCTGTGAAAACCAAGTCCCCCTCCCGCATTATTCCCGCTTGTTTCGCAACTGCGGCGGCGGTGTTCCTGTGGTCGCCCGTTATCATTACCGTGCGGATATGTGCGCTTCTGCAAAGGCGTACAGCCTGTTTCGCTTCCGCACGGGGCGGGTCGGACATTCCCACAAGTCCGAGGAATACCATTCCGCTTTCAAGGTCGGAATTTCCCGTAACTTCCTTTTTGCAAAGCGCAAGCACCCGCAGGGCGTTTCCCGTAAGCCGTTCCTGAACCTCCGAAATTTCGCGGCGCTTTCGCGCGGTCATGGTGACTGCTCCGCTGTCGGTCATGTAAAATCCGCAGCGCTTCAGTATAACATCGGGCGCGCCTTTTGTGTAAGCCGTTCTGCCGCCGTTTTCGGAACATATCACCGTCATGCAGCGGGATTCGCTGTCAAATGGGATCTCGTCCGCTTTTTTGTGTGCGGAAGAAAGACTTTCGGCGGTGATCCCGCATTTCGCGGCGGCGATAAGTATGGCAAGTTCGGTGGGGTCGCCCGAAACTTTCCATTCCCCGCCCGAAATCAGCCGCCCCCTGTCGCGGGAGGAAATTTTCCTGTCCGAAGTTATGGAAGAACCCGTGCAAAGTGTTCCGCAAATCAGCATTTCCCTAAGCGCAGTTTCCGAAGCGGGATTAATCCGCGAACCGTTAAGGGTAATTTCTCCCGCTATGCGGTAGCCGTTTCCCGATACGGAATAATTTTTCCCGCCGCAGTAACATTCGGTAACGGTCATTCTGTTTTCGGTGACAGTGCCTGTCTTGTCGGTGCAGATCACCGAAGTGCAGCCGAGAGTTTCCACCGAATGGAGCTTGTGGACGAGAGCGTTCTTCTTTAACATTCTGCCAACGGCAAGGGCAAGGGCAATTGTCACCGTTGCGGGAAGTCCCTCGGGAATTGCCGCGATAGCGATGGTAATTCCCGTCATAAGCATATCAAAAGGCGGCTCGCCGCGGATAATCCCCGCGGCGGTAACGATAACGCAGACCGCAAGACAGATAAGGGCAATAACTTTTCCCAGTTCCGCAAGGCGTTTCTGGAGCGGGGTCATTTCTTCTTCAATCTCGGTGAGCATTCCCGAAATTTTCCCTACCTGCGCGTTAAGTCCCGTGGCTGTGACTTTTACTTCTGCCGCGCCTTTGACAATTACCGTTCCGCTGTAGACGAATGTTGCTTTTCCTATGGAATTGTCCGTGTCGGAGGGTTCGCCCGCTGTTTTGGAAACGGCGGCAGATTCGCCCGTGAGAATACTCTCCTCCGCAAGCAGTCCTTTGCAGGAAAGAATAACGCAGTCGGCAGGAACTTTGTCCCCCGCTTCAAGGCGGATAATGTCCCCGGGAACAAGTTCCGCGGCGGGAATGGTTATAAGCGCGCCGTCACGCCAGCATTTTGCCGAGGGCGCGGTCATGTTTTTAAGGGCAATGAGAGTCTTTTCGGTGCGGTATTCCTGAATGAAGCCCAGTACGGCATTCAGAAGTACGATAATTACAATAGTCACCGCGTCGTAAATTTCCCCCAGAAAAAAGGAAATGACCGTCGCGGCAAGGAGTATCATTATCATAACATCGCGGAACTGCCCGAGGAAAATTTTCAGCGGTCTTGCCTTTTTCTCCTTGGCAAGGGAATTTTCTCCGTACCGTTCAAGGCGCCCGGCGGCTTCCGCTGCGGAAAGTCCTTTCGGGCTTGCGGTGTAAGGCTTATCAAGAATTTCAAGCATAATTTTTTCCTCCCGGAATTTTTACTACAACTATATTCGGGAGCAAGTCCGATTATTCCGCCTTTTGGACAGGTCGACAATAGTATATAAATTTTTTATTACGCTTTTTCAAGTTTTTTATTGACATATGAGAGATTTTGTGGTAAAATGTACACTATACTATATTTCGGAAAGGAACAGGGAATATGAAAAAGATTTTTACTTTAAGACTATGTATTTATATGATAATCGCGCTTGCCGTGACAATAGCGTTTATTTTCGGCTTGCAGACAAGTTTTGCCAAAAGCTCCAACGAAGCCTCAAGCATTGAAAAGTTAGAGTCGGTAAAGGAAAAACTTGCAAGCAACGATTTACAGATAGAAAATCTTACCAACAGCCTTGGTGAAAACAACCTTGCCAAGACGCGGGCTTTTGCGGATATTATAGCCGCAGACCCGACTGTTCTTGAGGATAACAACAAGATCCTCGCGCTGAAAGAGGATCTTATGGTAAACGAACTTCATGTTATTGATGCGGAGGGGATCATTACACATAGTACCATTGATTCGTACGTCGGATTTGATATGAAAAGCAGCGACCAGTCGGCTGCGTTCATGGTAATTGTTGACGATCCGTCCATTGAAATAGTTCAGGAACCGCAGAAGAACGGCGCGGAGGGGATCATTATCCAGTACATAGGCGTCGCGAGAAAGGACGCTCCCGGATTAGTTCAGGTGGGAATACGCCCCGAAATTCTGGAGGAAACTCTTGCAAGCACCGAAATTTCCACAGTCCTGAAAGATTTTGATTACGGCACTACGGGATATGTTTTTGCAATTGATAAGGAAAGCGGAAATATCGTGGCTTTCCCCGATGAAGATCTTCTTGAAACTTCCGCCGCAGATGCGGGATTCGTACTACAAGACGGCAGCGGAAAGGCTGTTGTCAACGGCGAAAGCGGTTATTATACAATTGAAACTTACGACGATATGTATATCGGAACGTTCATGCCCGCGGCTGAATATTTCTCCGCAAGGACCAATCAGACCATAGTCGTTTCGGTAAGTATGTTTGTGATATTCCTTGTTCTTCTTATAGTTATAAACGCCCTTGTTGAACGCAGGATCGTCCGCGGAATAAACAATATCGGAAATTCCATGAAACGCATAGCGGACGGGGATTTCAGCGTGACGGTAAACGAAAAGGGCAACCCCGAATTCCGTCAGCTTTCCGAAAATATAAACAAGATGGTAAGCGGAATCGGCAGCAGCATGAAAGAAAACGAGCAGCTTCTGGAACGGCAGAAAACCGACATGGACAACAACCTTGTGCTTGTGCAGAATATCAGGTCGGCTTGTGAGGAACTCAATATCGTTTCCAAAGAAACGCTTAACAGTGCAGACAAAATTTACACCGGCACCGAATCCCAGAAGAAAGCCGTTGACGGTCTGGGACAGGTAATGAACGAGCTTGTAAAGGAACTGAACGAAAGCGCCGCGGCGTCCACAGGCGTTACAAACACCACCGAAACAGCAGTTGAGACCATTATCACGACCCAGCGGCAGATGGAAGAACTCAGCAAGTCCATGGAAGAGATCAGCAGTATGTCCAGAGAGATCGAGAAGATAATTGACGAGATCGACTCCATTTCCAGCCAGACGCACTTGCTTGCGCTGAATGCTTCCATAGAGGCGGCAAGAGCGGGAGAAATGGGCAAGGGCTTTGCGGTAGTTGCTTCGGAAGTAGGTATGCTTGCCAACAAGAGTGCAAAAGCCGCCAGCGAGACCAACGAACTTATTACCAATTCCATACAGTCCATTGAAAACGGAAAGCAGATAACCGAGCGCACCCTTGACGCGTTCAACCGTGTCGTTGAAAACATCAAGAAGTCCAATGCGGGCGTAGAGAAGATCGCAGAGATGGTTCGGGAGAATGTTGAAGTAGTAGGACAGGCGGTAAATGAGATCAATCGCATAGGCGATGTTGTAAACGCCAACGTTGCAATTTCGCAGGACAGCAAGCGAATGTCTGTCAATATGGCGGACATCACCGACAAACTCACCGCACTCGTAAAATAAGCAGGCTGAGCCTGCACCCATTCAGGGTTTGTTTTGTGATTTTCAAATTAATGCCTGCCGTGAGGTAAAGTAAAATTAAATCTACAAAAAATTGAGAGTTGGGATATAAGCGTTACTGCAATATCTCAACTCTCAACTCTTAACTCTCAACTCTAATGCAAGGCTCAGCCTTGTGTTGACAAAGTGAGAAAAATTTAGTATAATATTTTTAAGATAATGTTTAACACTTTTAAACTATGCAAAAATTCAAAAGGACTGATATTATGGATATAGCAAACAATAAGCTTTTCATGTCGTTAAAGGAACTCGGCGTGGATATCGAGGGAACAATTTCACGGTTTATGGACGATTCCGAGATATATGCGAAATTCCTTTCCAGATTCCCCGACGAGGACAGAATGACTCCCATAAAGGACGCCATAAAAGCAGGCGACAACGACGCACTCCTGAAAACTTCCCATAAGCTGAAAGGCGTTTCCGCCAACCTCGGAATGAATACCCTTTCCCAAAAAGCGGAAGTCATTGTTTCCAAATTGAGGAATAATGTCTTTGACGGCTTTGAACAGGACGCCGCAGAAGCCGAAAAGGAATATAACATTATATGCGATACTATTATAAAGAACCGCTGACGGGGATCTATTAATTTACACAAAGTTAACAAAAAAATTCTGCTGATGCATTGTGCTTGACACTAAAATGTTGTATAATTAATGTAGTATGCTGAAATATTAGGAGGGGGAAGCTTATGCCTGTTAATCTGAATCTGCCTGTAGACTGCGTGGTGGAAGTGTCCGTTGCAAGAAACGGCTCGGAAGCTTTTGTAACAGTCGAACCGCCCATTAACGGCGGAGCTGAAGTCAATTTCGGAATGATAATGGACGTCCTTAAAGGAAACGGCGTCGTTTACGGAATAAAAGAGGACGTTGTAAGAAGAATTGCAAACGAGAAAAGATATTCAGAAAGGACTCTTGTGGCAGTCTGGACGCCTTCCGTTGACGGAGTGGACGGAACTATAACCTACCGCTTTGAAAAACAGCTGAAGATCGCGCCTGTGGAGGACGAGAAC
Source organism: uncultured Clostridia bacterium (assembly GCA_947629785.1). GTDB lineage: Bacteria > Bacillota > Clostridia > Oscillospirales > Ruminococcaceae > RGIG8773. The sequence continues at coordinate 18,524 of CANRFB010000029.1, forward strand.
GGCTTTGTTGACTATAAGGACCTCGGTCTTATAAGAACCGTTCATAAAGGCGATGTTGTGGCGGATATTACCCTGCCTACAGAGGGTTCGCCGGGTACGGACGTAAAGGGCAAGACTCTCAGACAGCGCCTCGGCAAAAAAGCTTCCTATTCGGTGGGGACCAATACCGAACTTACGGAGGACGGCTTGCAGATTGTCTGTTCCTCGGACGGCAATATCAATTTCCGCAACGGCGCGTTCTGTGTGGATCAGGTGGTTACCATTTCGGGAAACGTTGACGCTTCGGTGGGAAATATCAAGTTCGTCGGCGATGTTATCGTTAAGGGCGAAGTTTTAGAGGGGTTCACCATTTCTTCAAATTCAAATATAATCGTTTCGGGAAATGTCAACGGCGCTTCTCTTGAAGCGGACGGAGATGTTATCATCAAGAAAGGCTGTATAAATTCCCACGTTATCGCCCATGGTTCGGTAACCACGGAGTTCTGCGAACGTTCCAACATTGAATGTGACGGCGACCTTTCTTCCACAAGCTTTGTTATATGCGATGTTTACTGCGGCGGCGAACTTTCCACAAAGGGCAATAACGGCGGGTTTCTGGGCGGAAAATATACCTGCCTGAACAGCATAACGGCTTCCAATATCGGAACAAAAAGCTACACGCCTACGCAGCTTACAGTCGGCGATAACGCTTTGCTCGCTCAGGAAAAGGAAACTGTTCTGAAACAGATAGAGAAAAGCAGCGGCGAACTTGAAAAGATCACTCTTGTTATAAACTTCCTGAACGAAAAGAAGAAAGAACTGCACGCACTTCCCGAGGATAAGGAAGTTATTCTCGGAAACGCCTGCCGCCAGAAAGTTCTTCTGGGCGTGGAGATAAACAAACTCCGCAAGCGTATTCAGGAAATAGACCTTTCTCTTGCAAACAGGCAGTATCTTTCAATCGACTGCAAGGGATATATGTACCCCGGCGTAAAGATCATCATAAACGATGCGGTGTTCAAGGTGGAATCGGAATATGTACGTTCAAGAGTATCGCTTTCCGATGATGGAACTATCCACGCCGCCCCGCTGTAATTTAAAATAGAAAGCGCTCTGAAAACTCCGGAGCGCTTTTTGGCTTTTTACAAATACAGGAAATAAGAAAAATTATCGAAAAACTATTGACAAGCAGGAAACAGTGTGTTATAATAGTCTGTAAGTGATTAATGTAGCACTACTGTCCGATAGCGTGTGATGGGCTGCTATGCGATCATATATTATCGGAGAAAGTGAGGTGCTTCTATAATGAAATCAGGTATTCATCCCGATTACAAGGAAACTACCATTACCTGCGCTTGCGGAAACGTTATAAAGACCCGTTCCACTAAGGAGAACATCAGAGTTGAAATTTGCTCTAAGTGTCACCCTTTCTACACAGGCAGACAGAAGCTTGTTGATACCGGCGGACGTGTTGACAGATTCAAAAAGCGTTTCGGCTTGGATAAGTAATTCGGACAGCCTGCGTAATCTTACGCAGGCTTGCTTTTTTAAATTTTATCGGAGATTTTATGAATTTTTCTGAGAACGGCTATTCTACAATAAACGGACGGGCGGAGGCTTCCTTTACCGAGCGGAAATCGGAATTTATCGGGTATATTGCCCATGTTGAAACAAACGATGAAGCAGTGAATTTCATAAACGAAATACGGGCTATGCATCGAAAGGCGACCCATAACGTTTATGCGTATATCCTCAGAGACGGGAACACTTCAAGATATTCCGACGACGGCGAACCGCAGGGAACGGCGGGCGTTCCCGTTCTGGACGTGCTGACAAAAGAGGGACTGACGGACGTCTGCTGCGTGGTGACAAGATATTTCGGAGGAATTCTTCTGGGCGGCGGCGGACTGGTGCGGGCGTATTCCCACAGCGCGAAAATTGCCGTTGACGCCGCGGAACGGCTCGTTATGAGAAGCTGCGTTCCCATGACAGTTAAGGTGGGGTATGAGCTTTACGGGAAGATAAGCTATGTTTTCCCCGAATTTGAAGTCAGAACGGAAGATACCGTTTTTGCAGAGGACGTTACGCTGAAACTTTTAGTGCTGTCGGAAGTTTCACGGAGTTTTATTGAAAAGATCACAGACCTGACAAACGGCAGCGCAATAATTGAAACATCGGAAGAATGTTTCGGCAATTTTGCCTGAATATACCGTAAAACACGACAGGAGGGTGAGTTATGACAATACGCGAACAGACCGAAGTAATGGAACTGGGAATGCTCTGCGAGGACGCCTGCACTTCAAAAGGTACGGGACACCGCAGGCGAAGTGAACCCAAATGTCCTATCCGCACAGAATTCCAGAGAGACAGGGACAGAATTCTCCACTGCAACGCTTTCAGACGTCTGAAACAGAAAACGCAGGTGTTCCTTTCGCCCGTAGGCGACCATTACAGAACAAGGCTTACCCATACGCTGGAAGTTTCACAGATAGCAAGGACTATCGCAAGGGCTTTCCGTCTTAACGAGGATCTTACCGAAGCTATCGCGCTGGGTCACGATCTGGGGCATACGCCTTTCGGACATTCTGGGGAGGACGTTCTCAACGAGGTCTGCCCTTATGGTTTCAAACACTACCTCCAGAGCGTGAGAGTGGTGGATTATATCGAAAATGACGGCAAGGGTCTTAATCTGACATATGAAGTAAAAAACGGTATCGCCTGCCATACAAATAAAGTCGCCGTTACAAAAGAGGGCTATATAGTCCGTCTGGCGGATAAGATCGCTTACATAAACCATGATATAGACGACGCCATAAGAGCGGGAATGTTAAAGGAAAGCGATCTGCCCAAAAGCGCGGTGGACGTTCTGGGACACAGCAAAAGCGAACGAATAACTACGCTTATCACTTCAATTTTAGAGGGCGGCGTGGAAGATATTCACATGAGCGATAAGGTGAAGAAAGCCCATGACGACCTGAGAGCATTCATGTTTGCGAATATCTATAAGAATTCAGCTGCAAAGGCGGAGGAAGCCAAAGCAAAGGATCTGGTGGAACGGCTTTATGCGTATTTTTTGAAATATCCCGAAAAGCTGCCCGAGGAGTACCGCAATATCCTTAAAAGATTTGACAAGCACCGTGCGGTCTGCGATTATATCGCGGGAATGACCGATGTTTACGCGGTGAACCTCTATAATGAGTTGTTTATACCGAAAGGCTGGAACCATTAATGGCGTTTTCCGAACAGTTCATAGCGGAGCTGAAATTAAAGAACCCCATTGAAGATATTATGTCGGGTTACGTTCAGTTACAGAGAAAAGGCAGGCTTAAAGCCTGCTGCTGCCCGTTCCATTCGGAAAAAACACCGTCCTGCATGGTCTATACCGACGATTCACCCCATTTTTACTGCTACGGCTGCGGAAAAGGCGGCGATGTGATAACTTTCATAATGGAAATAGAAAATCTTGACTATGTGGAAGCGATAAAGTTTCTCGCAAATAAGGCGGGAATGACCGTTCCCGACGAAAGATCGGTGGATACGCGGTTTGCGCACCTTAAATCAAGAGTTCTGGAAATGAACCGCGCCGCGGCGAAATTCTATCACGATATTCTTGCCAATTCAAGAGACGGCGAAAAGGGCAGGCGGTATTTTGAGGAAAGACAGCTTTCACGGAATACGGTTATAAAATACGGTCTTGGGTATTCTACTGCGGATTGGGATTCACTGGCAAGGTATATGCGTTCGCAGGGTTATAACGATGATGAACTTGTTATCGCAAATCTCTGCGACAGAGGCAGCGGCAGGGTATTTGACAGGTTCCGCGACAGGGTGATGTTTCCCATAATCGACCTGCGGGGAAACGTTATAGGTTTCGGCGGAAGAACAATTGACGGCGGCGCAAATACCGCAAAATATCTGAATACATCGGACACGCCCGTTTTCAAGAAAAGCCAGAACCTGTTCTCGCTGAATTTCGCCAAAAAGTCAAAGGAAAAACGGCTTATTCTGGCGGAAGGGTACATGGACGTAATTTCAATAAATCAGGCGGGTTTTGAGAATGTAGTGGCAAGCCTCGGAACGGCGCTTACTGACGAACAGACGCGGCTTATTTCAAGGTATGCCGAAGAAGTTGTTATAGCTTACGATTCGGACGAGGCGGGGCAGAAAGCCGCCCACAAGGCAATAAATATGTTTTCGGCGATTGACCTGAAAGCCCGCGTTATAAATATGGAGGGCGCGAAAGACCCTGACGAATACATAAAAAGATTCGGCTCGGTGCGGTTCGGGAAGCTTATAGAAAGATCACCGTCGGCACTGGATTTTGAACTTGCCCGCTGCCGTGACGGACTGGACCTCGAAACTTCCGAGGGCAAGGTTGAATATCTGAAACGCGCCGTGCGGCGCCTTTCTGAAACGGCGTCGTCCATTGAAAGAGAGGTTTACGCGGGACGTATCGCGGACGAAACTTCCGTCAGCAAGGAAATGATCCTCCAGCAGATAGCGGGGAACATGAAAAAGAAAGTCCGTCAGGAAAAAAGCCGCGAGTGGAACGAGATGTATTCCGGTAAAAGAAATATCCGGAATGATCCGGAAATTTCAAAGCACCCGAAAGAATACGCCGCGGAGAAAGCCATACTTTCATATCTTGCGGCATATCCCGAGGAAGCGGGGAATGTTCTTTCAAAACTTCCGCCGGAGCGGTTTGTGACGGGATTTAACAGAAAAATCTATGAAAAGATCGCGGAATTGTCGGAAACTACCGGTTTTTATGATTTTCTTTCGCTGCAAAGTGAATTTACCGCCGGCGAAATGGGTAAAATAACCGAAATTGTTGTCAACAGAGACGATATAAATATTAATAAAATGTCCATTGACAATTTTATTGATATTCTCCTTGAATACGGCAACGGAACGGCGGACGCGGAAAATCTTTCGGACGAAGATTACAGGGATTTTTTCAAAGGACTGCAAAGCAAAAAGTGATTTTTGCGGGAATACAAGATTATTAAAAAGAAAGGATCGAACTTATGTCAAATAACAAGAGAACCATTGAAAGCCTTATGGAGCAGGGCAAAGCAAGCGGAAAGCTTTCAACAAAGGAAATAACCGACGTTCTCGAAGAGCTTGAGTACGATGTTGACCAGATGGAGGACTTCTATGACAAGTGCAGTAACCTAAATATTGAGATCATAGAAGATTTCAACATTGACACCGACCTTTCGCTGCCGTTGGACGCCTCGGACGACGATCTGGAAATGTCGCTTTCCACAGAGGGGCTTGCCATAGACGACCCTGTAAAAATTTACCTCAAAGAAATAGGACGCGTTCCTCTGCTGACAGCGGAGGAGGAGATCGAGCTTGCCGAAAGAATGGCTCAGGGCGATCCCAAGGCAAGAAAGCGCCTTTCGGAAGCAAACCTGCGTCTGGTGGTTTCTATTGCAAAAAGATATGTAGGCCGCGGAATGCAGTTCCTTGACCTTATTCAGGAGGGCAATCTGGGACTTATAAAAGCCGTTGAGAAATTCGATCACACCAAGGGCTTCAAATTCTCCACATATGCCACATGGTGGATACGTCAGGCTATAACCCGCGCTATCGCGGATCAGGCAAGAACTATCCGCATTCCCGTGCATATGGTGGAAACAATTACCAAGGTCAAGAAAGTTTCCACACAGCTGCTGCACCAGAACGGTCATGATCCGTCGCCGGAGGAAATTTCCGAGGCTCTGGATATGCCTGTCGAGAAAGTCCGCGAGATCATGAGAATAGCGCAGGATCCCGTTTCGCTGGAAACTCCTATCGGCGAGGAAGAGGACAGCCATCTGGGAGATTTCATTCCCGACGACGACGCGCCTGCGCCTGCGGAAGCCGCTTCGCTTATCCTGTTAAAGGAACAGCTGGGGGAAGTGCTTTCCACCCTTACGGATCGGGAAGAAAAGGTTCTCAGACTGCGTTTCGGAATGGAGGACGGCAGAAGCCGCACTCTTGAAGAAGTGGGCAAGGAATTCAACGTCACCCGCGAAAGGATCCGCCAGATAGAAGCCAAAGCACTGAGAAAGCTCAGACACCCCAGCAGAAGCAAGAAAGTAAAGGATTTCCTTGACTGAACCGTTCATAATGGGGGTGTCGGCTGATGCACATTACATTGGAATCCGATTATGCGGTGCGGATAGTGGGCTGCCTGTCGGCTTCGGGAAGCCGCATGGACGCAAAGTCCGTTTCGGAACAGACCTGCGTGCCGCTGCGTTTTGCGCTTAAAATTCTGCGGAAGCTCACAACAGGCGGGATAGTGGTGTCTTTCAAGGGCAAGAACGGCGGTTACGAACTGGCGCGGCACAATTCTGAAATTTCGCTTATGGACGTTATCGGGGCCGTTGAGGGGAAATATCATCTCAGCAGGTGTCTGTCCTCCGACTACGAATGCAGCCGCGGAATGTCGGGGAAGTGCAGCTATCAGAAAGTTTTTGACGATATTTCCGCCGAGGTGGAGAAACGTCTCGCTTCCTGCACTTTTGATATGCTTAAATGAATTACATATACGAAGCGGGGCTTGCTTCAAGTCCCGCTTCGTATTGTCGAAAAACTAAAAAATAGACGCAGACAAAATAAATAGCTAAAAAACAAAACTTTGCCCGAAAAGCTGGTCCAGCGCAGCCGCGCTGGTGGGGACAAGGGGCAAAGCCCCTTGTCGCGCTCCGCAGAGCGCTAAATTCCCCTATACATTAAAAGCTCCGCAAGGGTGTGAATAAAACGACGCAAGCGTCGTTTCCGCCGCAGGCGGCAAGAGGGGGCTGCCCTACGTAGAGGGCGCCCCTTGAAATAAACAAGTTATTTATCTTTTTGCCTTTTGAAACAGTCCGGTGGACTGTTTCAAAACAAACTTAAATTATGTTTTAACTATGTTTTTTAACAGACTGAAGCGGGGCTTGTCGCAAGTCCCGCTTCGTATTTATTGCGGAATGTTGTCAGATTGCACATTTATAGCAGCGATTTATTGTAATAAAGATATAATTTCAGAATTATTCCGCGCCGCCTTGACTTTTATTTGAAAAAATGCTATAATTAACTATATTTGAGTATTTTTTGATCCAAAATATATTTCAGGAGGTCTTGAAAATGTCAAGAGTTTACAATTTCAGCGCAGGTCCGGCTGTTCTGCCGGAGGAAGTTCTCAAAGAAGCAGCAGATGAAATGCTGGACTATAAGGGAACGGGTATGTCCGTTATGGAAATGTCCCACCGCTCCAAGGCTTATGACGAGATAATCAAGGAAGCGGAAAAGGATATCCGCGATCTTATGAAAATCCCCGACAACTACAAGGTGCTGTTCCTTCAGGGAGGAGCTTCACAGCAGTTTGCAGCCGTTCCCATGAACCTTATGAAGAATAAGAAAGCCGCTTACATCATCACAGGTCAGTGGGCCAAGAAAGCTTATCAGGAAGCCCAGATCTTCGGTGAAGCCGTTGCAGTAGCTTCTTCCGCGGATAAGACTTTCTCCTATATCCCCGACTGCTCCGATCTGGATATTCCCGAGGACGCAGATTATGTTTATATCTGCGAGAATAACACCATTTACGGAACAAAGTTCTGGCAGCTTCCCAACACAAAGGGCAAAGACCTTGTTGCGGACGTTTCTTCCTGCTTCCTGTCAGAGCCTGTTGACGTTACAAAATACGGCGTTATCTACGGCGGCGTTCAGAAGAACGTAGGTCCTGCGGGCGTTGTAATTTCAATTATCCGTGAAGATCTTATCAGAGACGACGTTCTCCCCGGCACTCCCACCATGCTGAAATGGAAAACTCAGGCTGATAACGACAGCCTTTACAACACACCTCCCTGCTACGGTATCTATATCTGCGGCAAGGTGTTCAAGTGGATAAAGAAAATGGGCGGTCTTGAAGCTATGAAAGCTCACAACGAGAAGAAAGCCAAGATCCTCTATGACTATCTTGACGAAAGCAAGCTGTTCAAGGGCACCGTTGAAAAGAAAGACCGTTCGCTGATGAACGTTCCGTTCATCACGGGAAATGAAGAACTTGACGCTAAGTTTGTCAAGGAATCCAAGGCTGCGGGCTTCGAGAACCTGAAAGGTCACAGAACAGTAGGCGGCATGAGAGCTTCCATCTACAACGCTATGCCTATCGAGGGCGTTGAAAAGCTTGTTGAATTCATGAAGAAGTTCGAGAAAGAAAACGGCTGAATTTCTTCCGATGAAAAATGACCGAACGGAGGAAAAAACCTATGGCAAAGAAGCCGGAAAGATTCAGGATAATATATTCACAGGGATTATCACCCCAATACAGAATAGCTGTTGATACTGCAACAGGCGTGAATTATATTATTTATAACGAGGGATACGCCGGCGGACTTACCGTTCTTCTTGACAAGGACGGCAAGCCGGTAGTCACTCCGGAATTTATTGACGATACCATAGGTTTTTCAATTGAAAAATAAAAAATTATTCTGAAAGCAGGTAATAGAAATGTTCAATATACAGACACTCAACAAGATCGCAAAATGCGGCACGGACATTTTCGACAAGGCTAAATACACCGTTGCCGACGATGTTGCAAACCCCGATGCGATAATGGTCCGCAGTGCTAAAATGCACGATATGGAATTTGCTCCTAATCTTCTTGCAATTGCAAGAGCGGGCGCAGGCGTAAACAATATCCCCGTTGATAAATGCGCGGAACAGGGCATAGTTGTTTTCAACACCCCCGGCGCAAACGCAAACGGCGTTAAGGAACTTGCTCTTGCAGGCATGATCCTTGCTTCAAGAGACGTTATCGGCGGTGCAAACTGGGTTCAGGCAAACAAAGCCGATCCCGATATTGCAAAAAGCGTTGAGAAAAATAAGTCACAGTTCGCAGGAACCGAGATCAAGGGCAAGACCCTCGGCATCATCGGTCTGGGCGCTATCGGCGGTCCTCTCGGAAACGCCGCTGTAAACCTCGGAATGAGAGTTCTGGGCTGCGACCCTTATATTTCAATTGACGCGGCATGGCACCTTTCCGAAAACATCGAGAGAGTAAAGACAAGAGAGGAAATTTTCAGGAATTCCGACTATATCACTCTCCACACTCCTCTTGTTGTAAACGACGACCCCAACGTTAACACAAAGCATATGATAAATGCCGACACCATCGCTATGATGAAAGACGGCGTTATCATCATGAACTTTGCCCGCGATACCCTTGTGGACGACGACGCTATGGAAGCCGCTCTCAAATCGGGTAAAGTCCGCCGCTATATCACCGATTTCCCCAACGAGAAAAC
>CANRFB010000030.1 GCA_947629785.1 uncultured Clostridia bacterium
TATCTCGTTAGGGAGTCCCCTAATACCCCGCTGTGAAAGAATGGAGGAATAGAACATTGAAAAGAACAATTAAAAAGCAGTTTTGGTTTTCGCGTGACGAAGCTCAGGACTTGCAGAAAAAAGCAAAGAGGACGTGTTTGTCCGAGGCGGCGCTCGTGCGTCTGCTTCTGCGCGGCTATGAGCCGAGGGAACGTCCCGACGAACGGTTTTACGATGCGATGCGTCAGCTCTCCGCGATCGGGAACAACATAAATCAGCTTGCGCTCAAGGCTAACGCGCAAGGCTTCGTCGACGTCCCCATGCTGACGGAAGAAGCGAAGCGCTGGCACAAGTTCCGCGCGGACATTGAGCGGCAGTTTCTCCGTCCGGAGCTGCGCGATGCAAAATGGCAGTGACAAAGCTGTGGGCGGTCAAGACACATCTCGGTCACGTCATAAACTACGCGTCAAACCCGGATAAGACCGCGAACCCGAATTTCACCGACGCGCAGTATCAGTCGCTCGCCGACGTTCTGCGATACGCGAAGGACGAGGAAAAGACGGAGATGCAGTTTTACTGCGAGGGCATCAACTGCGACCCGTCCACGGCGAGAGATCAGTTTGTGACCGTCAAGGAGCAGTTCGGCAAGACGGAGGGAGTTCAGGCGTATCACGGTTATCTCAGCTTCAAGGAGACAGACATCACGCCCGAACAGGCGCAGGATATAGGCATGGAATTTGCACGGCGCGTTTGGGGCGAGCGGTTTCAGGTCGTGGTAACGACGCATTTGAACACAAATCATCTGCACTGTCACTTCGTCGTCAACTCTGTGTCGTTCGTCGACGGGAAGAAGCTGCGCGACGAACAGAAAGCGTGGTTCAAGTTCCGAAAGATCGCGGACGAGATATGCGAGGAACATCACATCTACTATGACCCCGAGCCGAACAGAAGCGCGCAGTCGCAGTATTACCGTGCGCGTGAAAACGCAGGCTTGCCGACACGGTACTCGATGCTGAAAGACGCCATAGACGAGGCGATATCACAGAGCCGCAGCCTTGCCGAGTTCGAATACGCTCTGCGCGGGATGGGATATACACAGCAGCTCAGTCCTACGCGCAAATATTGGACCGTCGTCCCGAAGGGGTATCGAAAACCGATACGCCTTGCAAATCTCGGCGACGGATACACAAACGACGCCATCATCGAGCGGCTGCGTGATAACAGAGACAAAGTGCTGCCTATGATGTTTCAAAATGCGGTCAAGGTCAAAGCATACCGTCTCCCGACGCGCGGCGACAAGATAAAGAAAGTCGGCGGTCTGTACGGATTGTACCTCTACTACTGTTACAGACTCGGGTATCTGCCGGGGTATAAAAAACAGAATACGGCGCGGCTGCACTATCTTTTGAAGGAAGATCTGGCGAAGCTCGACAAGCTGACGGAGGAAACGGCTCTTCTCGGACGGAATCACATCGAAACCGACATAGAGCTTTTTTCGTTCAAGTCGGAAAAAGAGCGCGAGCTCGAAAAGCTCGTGTCAAACAGAGACAGGCTTCGTGGCGAGCTTAAACGGAGCCGCGACAGTCCGCAGAATGTGCTGTCCATATGCGAAGACTGAGCAATACGGATGCCGTAAGAAAGCACCGTCGAATGTAATCATTCAGACGGTAAAAAATGCAGCAATTACAGTGATTGCAGAACGCCATATTTCGGGGGTAAGTATATCTGTTCACTTACCCCCGATCTTGATATTCTAAATGATTACAGGGAGGAGAACATAGCAAACAAAAAGATAAAGCAGCAGATGTATGTTTCGTTTACAGGCAAAACAAAAGTCATGATGACTGAAGAAAACATTGTGAAAACGGTCCACAAGTCTATTAGATGACTTCTTAGATTTATGATTACAATATCGCTCTTCGAAAACTAAAACAGAATGTTTGTTGTCAAAGTGCATGCGGTCTGAACGGTTAAACGATTGGCTTTATGCATAATTTTGTGTAAGCACCTGATTATGGTATAATGTGTGTCTCGCGAGCAGTCGACTTTTTCGGTCACTTCATCAACAATATAGGCGGAAATCAGGATACATATCAAGGGCGACAGTTTACCGCAACTCATTTTAACCTTGACGAGCGAAAAACATTCCCCTATCCGGGAAGTCAATTTCCAAAGAAGATATAGATCAGTGCGTAGATGATAACACCTCCGTCATGACAGCATCTCATCCATTTTGAGATGATATTCATCATCGTCAAATACAGAATTTCCTCCGTTTTGGTTATTTTACACAATTCCTGAGGCTTACACAATATTCGAGAGGGAGTCGTCAAATCCGTCTTGTATTTTTTCTTTAAAAATACCGAAAACAGCATCGAGAGTCTCATTGTTTTTCACGCCAATATAAGATTTTACATCAGAATCGTCCGTACCTTTAACCATGAGAATTACCACTTCAATTGATTTATCATAAACTCTATCTGCCGGTAGTAAAATCACGTATTCATTTCCCTGATATTCTATTTCATCAAGAAATTCAAATGAAAAATCCTTACCTGCTTCGTCCGTAAGTATAATAATATTATCAAGTTCATCCATTACTTTTGCTTCCTCCAATATCTATTCATTAAGTTTCATAATATAAACTGTAAGCTATAATATATTTTCCTCATTTTGGATCTTTCGAATTATCCTATATGCTTCACTTACTATCGATACGTAGTAACCCTCGTCTGAATGATTTAGGCATCGTTCTATAAAATCTATTAATTCGTCTGAACAGTTTTCTTCTACTATCTTCCTGAAAATTTTATCAATAAAGTCGTTATCAAAGACACCAAGATTATCATATACAAGCTCATCCAACGATTCGTGTGCACAATAAAACATAAACTCTTTATCTGCCGGATTATCAATCAAATAGGAATAAGCCTCCTCAACTATTACTTTCAACTCCTCCTCTGTGATAATTTCCCCGCGGTTAATAGCATCTACAGCAACCGAGACAAGCCCTTCAATATTTTTTCCTTTTAAAGCTGCCGAATTGTACTGTGCAAGCGCTTTTTTAATTAAATCATCATCAGTCAGCCATTCGTCGTCAAAACACATCGCTTCGCATAGACCGTTACTGCCATACTCCAAAACATACGAATTGTCTCCGCGCAGCTTAATGACAAATTGAACTTCCGTGTCGGCAAAATTGTATACTCCATCTTCACCAAACTTATAAAGTATATTCCGAATCCCCTCAAACGGAAATAACGGTCTTCCGTAAACCGCAAGATACTCAAAAGCTCCGGGCTCACAATAGATCATGATGTCCGCCAATTCGTTTACATTATCGCTGACGCGGACGGCTTCTTCCATACCTGATTCAGCTAAAACCTCTTTGAATATACCGATAACATTTTCTGTTGTCATACAGACATTCTCCTTTACTTCCATCGACTTGATGTTTAAATTATATCACATATTCTGATCAAAGAAACAGCATCCGCACAAACGATGTTAAATTACTTTATCTTTTTTCTCTATGTCGAAACAAAAAGATCCTTTCCTCGCTTACGGTAAAAGGATCTTTCGTAGCTTTTCTGTCAGCTTTTTGCGTCGATATCAGCGAGCAGAGCTTGGGTCGCCTTTGTCAATGTTCTATAGTTATTTTCACTGTACATCTCCAGTGCATCCAAATAGAGCGCTCGGCATCTTGCCGTATCGCCCGTTGCACGGCATATGTCGCCTTCTATTCTTATAAGTTCGATATAATCAACAGCGTTGTCACCGCTGATCTCAAGTCTGATTCTCTTTGCCTCGGAAATATATGACATCGCCTTATTAAAATCTTTTTCTTCTTTTTTGGCGCAAATCAATCCTAAAAGAGCATAGCAGGATGCACACCCGTTTTTATCCTCAGCATTTTCAAAAAAATCTGAAGCACAACGAAGTATTTCCTCGCTTTCGGCATAGTCTCCTTTCATCAGAAGCGTACGGCCGATGTGATATCTTGTCCATGCGTTTGAGTCCCCGCGATATGTGTTGTAATAGTCAACACACCTTTCCAGACACAGATTCCCGTAATAAAGCGATTTTTCATAGTCACCGACACCGCGGTATGACTCTATAAGCCTATGTAAGAGACCCACATAAAATCGTCCTGTCAAAGCGTCGATCTTATCCTCAGTCAATGTTTCAGCGTATTTCCATCCGAGTTCCGAAACCTCACATCCCTCTTCATACTCACCGTGGAAGACATGGGTCTGAGCGATTTTTTCATAGCAATGCAATATGAGTGCCGGTTCCGTTTCGGTCTTGAGAAGCTCACTAAATATCTCCGCGCCATTTTTATACTGCGCATTGTCATAATAAACTTTTGCGTGCCTGTACCGTATCTGTTTCTTCATCTGCCACAAATCGTCCATTCTGTCGTCGACAGAGCTTATCAGTTTCAGATTCAGCTGCTTTTTTTTGTAATCGTCATTTACAACATCCATTTCAGTCATGTTCAACAGATTTGTAAAAAACTTTGCGCACATATCCTGATGCCACAAAGCCATCTCCAAAGCAATTTCCGCAACAATGGGATGTAAAGACGCCTCATCTGTATATGCATTATGGATGACCCAGCTTTTCCTGACGAGCCCGTCTGTTACACTGTAGTCGTCGATCTCGGCAAGTTCATGCAAAAGCTTCACCTTAATCCCGCATGAAGGCACAAGCGACAGATCGCACAGTATCGTCTTTTCCTCATCTGACAACTCGGTCATGGAAAAAATACGCCTTATTCCATCGATAACTGTGTCGGTCGCGTTCCTCTTTTTATTTGATGCACCGTTATCGGTCTCATGTTTCAACAGCTTTTCATATATCTCTTTGGGTGAACGAAGATCGTGTGCAGCGTTCGCTATCAGACTTATGCTGAGTGTGTGACCTTCGTAATGATCTATGATCTTTTTGACTGTTTCGATGTTTTCGTCCGATAGGGGCAGGCCGTATACTTTGCGGAAAAGCTCTATCAGCGTGTCCGTATCGTCGATCCTGTCTACCTTTATGTCCTGTATTTTGTCCGATATTCCCTCGTTTCTTGTCGTAAAAATAATCGAATATTCGCCCATACATAAGAGATCGATATCCGGGTCGTCCGTTACGTTGAAATTGTCGATTATGAGCAGCGTGTGACTGTCTGACACCTCGCGCAGGCGGCGAAGCTTTTCCTCAAAATAATATCTGTCTGTATCTTCCGGATAATCGGAGCGGCGCATCCCGTTTATGAGCACATACGTATCATTTGCAAACGTCTCTTCAATAGTGTTTTGAAAAGGTATCCACATGACCACGGGATATTCGTCTGAATGAAGCTCTGCATATTTCTTTGCGAGCTCGCTTTTTCCTATCCCGCCTATGCCGACAAGCGCCACTCTTCCCGAGCGGCTTTGCATCATTTGCTGCCATATTTCTTCGATCTCTCTATCACGTCCGACAAAATTTTTGACTGCGGACACCGACGAGCCCGACACCGATACCGACTTTCCCGCTTTATTGTCGCGATTATCATTACCGATTTTTGCGCCGCAGGCAATAAGCTCACTTCTGACACGTCCGGCAAGCTCTTCTATTCTCTTTTCGAGCGGAGGCGTCACAGCATCGAGCCAATGTATACGTTTTATGTAATATTTCGCATCGTCTGATATATCTTCATCATCAATGTGAAAAGGGACAATGCTGACAGCTTCTTTTGCGGCAATACGATCGGTTATGAGTTCAAGTTCATTCAGAACATGCGGCGACTCGGATGCACTCCTGTTCAGGACGAGCACGAAAACGGAGCATGCTTTTATCGCCGCCGCTATACTTCCAGCATACGCGCCTTCCACATCGCGCGGCGCATACCAGCATCGGATGCCGCCCGATTCAAGCTTGTTGACGATTGCTTCAACTATGCTGCGCGACGAATCTGTATGATAGCTGATAAATACATCTATGTTCATTTATTCATGCTCCTTTTTTTCACTGTCTTCAATGATGTTAAAAAGTATCGTCGATATATCGCTCCGACTCCGTTCACATATACAATGCTGCAAGAAGAGCCTCTGCCTGTTCTTCAGCAGATTTGCCTGCCGCATCGATCCAATGCAGCTTTCTTATGTAGTACTTCGCGTCATCGGATATATCCTCATCGGCTATACGCAAAGGTATAACTCGCACGGGTTCATTTTTAGAGATACGCCACGACATCATTTCAAGCTCATTCAATACATGCGGCGACTCCGACGCTGCCTTGTTTAGAACGAGCACAAACACGGAACACGAATTGACCGCCGCCGCTATACTTCCCGCGTACGAACCTTCCACATCTCTCGGCGCATACCAGCATCGGATGCCGTTCGATTCAAGCTTGTTGACTATCGCCTCGACTATACTGCGCGATGATTCTGCGTGATAGCTGATAAAAACGTCTGCCATAATTTTTTCCTTCTTTTTAAATTTCGTTTTTTTTTAATATAACATCATTTCGGCCTT
Source organism: uncultured Clostridia bacterium (assembly GCA_947629785.1). Classification (GTDB taxonomy): domain Bacteria; phylum Bacillota; class Clostridia; order Oscillospirales; family Ruminococcaceae; genus RGIG8773. Next base: position 6,493 of record CANRFB010000030.1, read on the forward strand.
TTTTCAATATATTTCGACATTAATTCTTTAAGATTGCTCAAACTGTTTAACAAAAAACAATTGCAACAGATCCTTCAACTTTTTTTGCATTGGTATAGATAAAGATCATATGTATCAAAGATAAACCGGACTGACACACACCACAAATTTCGCTTACAATATAAAAACTGTTATACACTTGTCAATCCCGCCAATCCGTTCTTAAAGTATGTATCATGCCATATCCTGTAACGGCCATACAGAATTAGGAACACATCTCTAAATCGAATACAGACGTACCTCAATAATGATTTGGCAAGCTTACCTTATCCGAAGTTCAGTTCGCCCCTCATCCGCCATTTGATTTCTTAATTCTGTTTCTGCACTCACAAATTCTGCTTATGAATTCATATTCCGTCAAGATAGTCTGCCGCTCATCTTTTTTCCCAATAGAGTGAGTCAGTTCGGCATCTCCGCAAGCAACCAAAGCTTGTACGAAGTTTTCGTTTTCCATTAGCGCGTCATAAGCTTTATCAAGTAATAGTTGATAGTCATCGTGTGTCCGCTTGATTATTTTACCTCTCCAATAAAGATTTCCCGTAAGCTTCCACAGAATACTCTGAGGTTTATGCCGGAAAAATAACTTAGCCTCTTTGCCGGATAAAGAACACACATATTTTTGAAGGACTTTATTTTTTGTTTTAAGCGATTGCAAAAATCCTTCCACCGATGCACATTTGATACCGTCAAGAACAAAGCTGTGCGGATAAAAATTGGAGAGCGCACAACTCGGATATTCGCCTGTGCTGAGTATGTCTATCACTGTATGTTTCATGTTTGTCACCACTTAACCTGCAAAGTCGTATTTTGCATCCCACGTTCCCTCGGATCCTTCGGCATCGAAAATATAGAGCCTCTGCTGTTTTGTATATTCAAGTTTGATGTCTTTGCCCTCGTATCCCGTGATAGTCACTATCGGATGAATATTTTTGTTCACGCTCTCGACCATATACTTGCACGTCGTCTTTTCCCCGTTTGCAGATTCGATCTCGACTTTGTTAAGGCGCAGCTGTACATCGCTTTCGATTCGATCAGGATCCGAAGAAATGATCCATCCGACTATAAGTTCATTTTTCGGCGCCGTCAGATGACAGTACTGACACAGTCCCGCAAATGATAAGATGATGCCTGCAAGCAATCCCGATATGAAAGGCAACACTTTTATCGTTTTTTGTTTTCTGAGATATTTGTTTTGTCTCTGAGATATTTGTTTTGTCCATGACATTTTTCCTCATTTCATGAAATTTAATGTTCTATGAAACCGTGAGATAACAACACGAATATTATTCTTTGCTTGTGACCATCGATCTGATCTTGTCACGCATAGAAATATGTGTAGGATCAATTCTCGATAGAAGGTCGAATAAAACAAGCACATTTTCAAGCATAAAACGATCTACGGTTTCCGGATAACCGAGTGTACACATTTTATAGTATGTCTCAGCTAAGGACTCAGCGCTTGAAACTGTATGTATTTCGCTTGCGTACTGCGTTTTCACTCCAATCAGCTTTCTATAATATTCATACGCATCCGGAAGTGAACCTTGGACTTCAGCTATATTTGCCAAATTTTCGTAGATTACAGTTAGCTCTGATAAGCAGCTTGATTTCGTTTCCGATATAATTTTGTTGATTTCTGTCAGTGCCTTCTCATAATTCTTTCGCGCCTCCGTTGCTATATTGTCGTCGAAATACATATCTGCCAAGTATTGACAACTTTGAACGAGCTCGTGACGGATCCTTAACGAGTTCGTTTTGTCTGCCCATTCTTGAAGAAGCGCCGTTGACCGTTCAGCATAATCATATGCCGAAGTGTGATCCTCTTGCTCATAGTATTCTGACGCCATTTTCTCATATACCCAAACAAGTCTCAATAAATTTTCTGGCGTTTGCTGTTTATCGTACAGATATTTTTTCAGTTTGGCGGCTGTAAGGTAGTATTCGAGCGCTTCACCAATATCACCGAGTCCACATGTAAATGCGATGCTGATATAGATCTCAGACAACTCCCAAAGACTCGATGGATCCATCTCTTTCACATCAGATGCAAAAGTATTCGTCGCCTCTAAGTAACAGTCGTGAGCCGTTGCAAATTGACCGTTGTTGAGAAAGAGATCGGCAAGGCGTAACCAGTTAAAGCGTAGTCTTTCTTTCAATTTTAGACTTTTGCATATCTCAATAGCTTCATCATAGTTGCTTATCGCCTCACATATATTGTCGGATTCTGCCAGCAAGCCGCCGAGAGCGGAAAGCGCTTTTTCAAGTGATCTTAAAGAATCCGCGCTTTCTTTTTCGGAAGAACACGTTTTTAAATATGAAACGAGTTCCTGCTGATAATGTGCGGATCTTGAGATATCCCGTTCTGCTCCGTCTCCCACATAATACATACCGACAAGTTTCTTAATCGCCTCAATTTTCCCATCGTCAGCCTCCCTCTCGATATCACATAACTGCTGTTTTGCATATATATCGTCCTCGATAAATATATACGACATAAACCGCTGAAGCTTCGCTTGGAATGTCATAGCTGTTTCGCATATATTATCCTTGCTCAGAAACGGGAGCTTGCCAAATGTTTGCTCATATAGTTTCCGAAGTCCGTTCTCTTCCATCAATGTCAGAACCGGGATATGATAGTCTGAAGCATATTTGTATACGACGTCGAGCGCACGCGACGGGCGCGTCAGAAGATTCGTCGTCACGGGGATGACGACGAGGCGCATCTCGGAAAGATACGACAGAAACAACTCCTCGTCATATTCCGCCTCGGCTTCTTTGCCGATATAGTATATCGCGCAGTTCTGCGAGGCAAGGATGTCGTCCGTTATCTCGTCGAAGTATCGATCAAAGTCGTCCAGATGGCATGCGAAAAATACCCTCTGCTTCCACGTCGGCTCCGCGTCTCCGCATGGTTTGTACGATAATGTGAACATGATACGTCCTCCGTGTTTTATTGTTTAATGTGCTGTTTCTGTTCTGCGTCGATTGTCGTCATCCGCCGAGCAGTTTTTTCACCATATCGCGCCGTCTCTTGAATTCATTGACTCCGGGGCAAGCTCTCACAAGCTCTTCCCAGATCTCAAGCGTCCGGAAAAGATAATCTCTGTTGATATTCAGACGATCTACTATCCCCAAATTATAGTATGCGACAGCTAAATCGTCATAGCTTTGAATTGCTTTCGTCTCTTCTACAAGCGCAATATCTATCTCGAACGCCTTTTCATAATATTTACGTGCGTCGGCGAGCCGCTTTTCCGCTTTGGCTATGCGACCGAGGTTGTTATAGCTCACAGACAGATCACGGCGAGATCCCACCGTTTTCGTCTCTTCTGCAAGCCTCAGTTTTATTTCAAGCGATTTCTCATAATATTCGCGCGCGTCTCCGAGCCGTCCTTCCGCCTCGGCAATGCCGCCGAGTCTGCTATAGCTTACAGCCAAATTGCGACGCGAGTCTACCGTTTGCCTTTCTTCCGCAAGTGCGACAGATATATCAAGCAACTTATCGTAATATCCACGCGCGTCTGCAAGCCGTCCTTCCGCTTCGGCTATACCGCCGAGCCTGTCATAGCTTACAGACAAATCGCGGCGTGATTCTGCCGTGTCCTCCTCTTCCGCAAGCATGACAGATATATCAAACGACTTCTCATAATATTCGCGGGCATCGGTGAGCCGTCCTTCCGCTTGGGCTATGTTGCCGAGTCTCTCATAGCTTGTAGACAGTTCGCGCCGTGCATCCACCGTGTTCAAAAGTGCAATTCTTATCTCCATCGCCTTCAAATAATATTCCCTAACTTCAGAGGTTTGCCCCTCTGCTCTGGCTATTCGCTCAAGTCTGCTATATTTGAACAGCAAATCACGGCGAGATTTTGCCGATTTAGCCTCTTCCGCAAGCGCCTCGACTATCTCGAGCGACTTCTCATAATGTTCGCGCGCGTCTGCAAGCCGCCCCTCTGCTTTCGCTATGTCGCCGAGATGGATATAGCTTTCAGACAAGTCTTTACGCGACATAGACAAGTCGAGGCGTAACGCTGCTGTTTTCATCTCCTCCGCACGCTTTTGCCTGATTTCAAACGACTTTTCATAATATTTGCAAGCGTCTGCAAGCCGGCCTTCCGCCGCGGTTATGTCGCCAAGTAAGTCATAATCACCAGCAACCGAATCTCTCATATGCAATTCATCTGTCCCCGAGGCAATTGTTTCATCAATGTTGAGTACTTTTTCAAGGCAAGCCTTGGCCTCAGACAGTCTGCCAAGCTCGCGCCAATAATCGCTGAGCCCGCCAAGCTCGGATGAATAAGAATACCCGTCATGATCACTTCCGCTCTCATTGTAGCGCGCTTCCCACAGCGCCACGAGCTTTTCCTGCCATTCTATCGCACGAAGGTAGTCCCTCTCGACGCCGTCGCCGCTGCGGTACATAGCGACGAGCTTTTCGATCGCCTCGACGACGCCGGCCTTCGCCGCGCCCGTGATAAGGTTGAGTGCGCGGTCGACGTCGACCTCAACGTCGATGCCGGTGAGGTACGCAAGTCCGATCATGAAGTTGTGAACCTGATCGGAGTCGTTCTCGCGCTTTGCAATGCCTTCAAGCGCCGCGAGCAGCGACGCCGAAAGCTGCGGCGCGTCGTGCGCGTCCGTGCAATCGGGAATGCCTTTGTATTTTTTCTCGAGCTCTTTTCTGTCTGTCCCGACTACCTCAGCCGGGAGTATCTTTTTCCCGGACTCCCTCGCCATCGGATATTCCTCTTTCATGACGTAATTGCCGTCTTCGAGCAGATTCGGCGTCACCGCGAGCGTGAAGAGGCTGCTCTTTTCAAACGCCGCCTTTATCGCGCCGTTGAACCCCTCTCCCGGCGTTAGGAACTCGTCATACCAGATCGCGATATCGCGGCAGAAATCGTTCTTGTGGATGAGCTTCATCAGCTCCTGCGCATGTACGCGGTCCTTCTTTCGGTAGCTGAGGAATATGTATGCGTCAAACGATTTCCTCACCTTTTCGGCGAGCTCGTCCCCGATGAGAACGGACGCGAGATAGTCCGCAAGCTTCTTTTCAAACGGAATCGCCGTATTATCCTTTGCGTATTTGTCGAGATATTGCAGGTCGCCGAACGCGCGTGTGTAAAGCTCGTCGAGCCCGTCCTCCTGCATGAGAGTCAAAACCGGGATATGGCGTTCCTGCGTGAATTTGTATACGACGTCGAGCGCACGTGACGGGCGCGTCAGAAGGTTTGTCGTAACGGGGATGACGACGAGGCGCATCTCGGCAAGATACGACAAAAACAGGTTTTCGTCGTATTCCGCCTCGGCTTCTTTGCCAATGTAATATGTCGCGCAGTTCTGCGAGGCAAGGATGTCGTTGGATATCTCGTCGAAGTATCGATCAAAGTCGTCCGGGTGGCATGAGAAAAACACCCTCTGCTTTCCCGTCGGCTCCGCGCCTCCGCGCGTTTTGTACAATAATGTAAACATGATGCGTCCTCCTTCATTTTTAATTGTTATTTTGTCGGCTCCGGCTTTCCCTGCGTTGACGGAATTGGGCTTTAGCTTATCACCGTATAAGTTTTATTGAACTCGTTTCTTTCAACAAAATTGAAGTCGGCGTCCGATATTTTTCCGTCTTCATCTCTTTTGATCTCATAAAATACAATGACGGCGTCCCTTGCGGCTGTGAGCGTCGTCCCCCACAGAGGGGCGGCAAAATATCTATCCGGATCCGCTTCGTTTATTTTCAAAGACTTTTCCCTGATCAAAAAGCGCACTTCATCGCACATCCCGTCGTCCGCAGTCCATACCGACACTTCAATGGGGATCTGCTCGTATGTCCCGTCAGCCAGTTTTCTGTGGTGAGATTCAAAAAAATTTTTTTCATTCGGATACGGATATCCGCCTGAATCAAGCTTGATGTAATCGCCCGCATATGCCTTCTCTCCCGTCCCCGTCGTCGCCTCGCGGGAAAACACTTCATAGCTTCCGTCATCGTTCAGCCTTATTTTATTTTCGCCGAGAAGCTTTTTCTCAATTTCAGTATTGTCCCCGAGTCTGTACGCGAACACTTTCTTTCCATTATTTTTTTTTGCAGTTTTCATCGTCTTCTCCCGTTTGAAATTTTTTATAGGCGAGGGTATACTCAGAGTGATACATTCTGAGTCCCTCGCCTATATTATATCATCTTTTTTAGCAAGTCTGTTTCTATTCGCACAAATCAATGCATTGTGATTGATTGTGAGAATCATTCATTTTTCCGCATGCAATTTTTTTCAATTCTTCTCCGATATTGTCGAGCTTTTCCGGGCCGATAAGATATACTCCCATTTCGTTGGCGCGTTCTCGCACGGCATCTGTGACCGTTGTCAGCCTTACGCCGTCATATACCTTATCGGACGAATAGACGATCACGGGCTTCGTATTGACGGAGAAACGGCGGGCAAGGGCGGAAATTTCATAGAGATGTTCCTTTTTTAAGCTTCCAGTCTTGCACGAACAGAACAAAGTAGTCAGACTCTTTGTCAAAACAACGTCAAGCTCATTGCTTACAGCGGGGTTTGACCATGAAAACGAATAATTTGCTTCCACACTATCAAAATAACCTGTCTGTTCTGCTGCTCGCCACACATACATTTCGAGCACGTTGCCCGCTTTCATCAGACATTCGCGAACGGCGCTACTATTGTATGTAAATTGAATAAAATATTTGTCCTCAACGGCGGTTTTCGTCGGCTTGATTATCAGGAAATGAATGAGCTTGAGCCTTTCGAGTTCTCTCAACGGCTCGACCATATCGTCTGTCGCAAATTGCTTTTCATGATCGTTGTCTTTATCTGTCCAGACATTGTTTCTGTTTATGGAAACATGTAAACGTGTCGCAATATCTATGGTCACCGTGTCGTCTTTATTTTTGATTATATTGCATCTAAGTTTCGCACTTCCGAGATTGTTGAAAAGCGTGCTGAACCGTGCATACAGAACATTTTTCCTGCTTTCGGTTTCGATATAGGGATAATCGAACCTTAAGGTCATGTATAATTCCGTTATCTCCGACGATAAATTTTTAATTATCCCCGCCGCTTCGAGACTGCGCATCACTTCTTCAATACCAGCGTCGTTATACAGACCCGTCGGCATATGATAGCTGAACGTAAACCACTGCTCCCATCCCGAGAGAGGGATTTTGACATACAATTCAGACCACCCGCCGACGACCTTTGAAAAGAAAGACGATATCATTTCCCATCTTTCGGCATTGGCCTCGTAAAACTGCCACAGCTTGTCCGCATCTGTGCCGAGGCGCTCCATATAATTTCCGCTTTCTTTTTTCTCCTTTGCTCCGTACAGTTCAAAGATATCCTCGGCAGATAATGAAATATCTGGTCTGTATATAGGCGCGTCGGGAAATCCGACGACCTTCTTTATTTCATTGCTGCCGATATCATAAAATACGACGCCTGTGCCGTCATTTTCCAAAGCGATTTTTACGGCTGCCGCTGTGAAGACAGGATCGGCACCCGTCACGTCGATAACGTACTGCTTTTTAGGAGATGCTACAATATACGTTCTGAGCTTTTTGCATACCGCGTCGATATCGTCAAATACACAGGCATCGGATATCACCTCGATATTATCGCCGTGCTCGGCAAAGAGATCCCTTAATTCTTTACCTACGGCTTTGCCGATATATACGAGGGTTTCCGGCATAAGGATCAGCGGAGCGGAAACATTTGCCGCAACCGAATCGGATGTGCATTTTATCATGGACACGCCGCTGCCGAATCTGATCCACAAAAGGTTGTCTATTATCGATGTGTCTCCGACCTTATAGTCGCGGTATTTATAATATTCGGCAAAGATTGCAAGCTCGTTCTCAAGATCGTTCAGCGCCTGATCCGCATCTATGCCGCGTCTTTCAAACAGATGTCTCATTTCTTCAAATCTGTCCGTCAGCTTCAAAGGCGCTGTGTGTTCAAGGATCTGACTTATATATTCTTTGAAATCCTCATAAGCCTGTTTCAACTCTGTATCTTCGGCGGCAATATTGATATCGACAATCTCGTCGATGTTATTGTCAATGATATTCTTTATTCTTCCGACGGTAGACGGACGCCTGATGCGTCCGCCTGCGACGTAGTGAGCATAAAGTGACATCCTGTCAAGCTCGTCATAGGGAGCATTCTTTATTTCTTCTTCGGAGCCGTACTTATCCCATTCGGCGTGATTGCGTGGAAGCGATATTCCGTTCGTATCACACGGGACAAGACAGTGGTGGATGCGTATCCCGTTATACGAGCATTTGAAAGCGCCGTTGAATCTGCTGCCGACCATGCGGAACGCGTATTTTTCAATATCCTGTTTCTCAGCCTTTACATAAGAATCCGCGATCATATACATCATCCAGCGGCGATGCTCAAGCTCAAGAAGCAGACCGTATTTTGTCCTGTCACCGAGGCATGCGGTATATTGGTCGATCACCTTCTTTTTGTATTCCGAAGCTGATCTGTGGCTTATCCGGGGATCGTTCACACGGATACCGATGCTTTCAAGCTTATAGTCGAGATGTACTGCCGCAGCAAGAGACGACCGTGCTCCGTATCTGTCGTTCACAAACCTTTTCATTACTTTTTTCTTAGAAGCGCTCTTGTCCGAGATTCTGTCGTACATAAAGCTGACTTTAAAGGCTCTCTGTCCGAGATCGCGAATCTCTTTGCCGAATGACGGCACATCTTCACCGAACGGTATTACCGACACGTTTTTGGGAATATTTATTCCTTCATCGGATCTGATATTTTTCGCCGAGTCCTCAACGGCGTAATAACTGACTATTGCCTTACTTTTTGCAGCGTTCCCGAATCCGGCGGCAAGGCGCTTTGCAAGAGTGATATTCGAACTGTTTGCCCCGAGTGAAATTACGACATACCTGCTCAGCTTGCCGTATTCATCGATAATTCGCCGGCAAGTTTTCTCGTCGGTGATATCGTCTACCGTGTCGAAAGTAAAGTTGATATATTCAAGCTCCGGAGATACTGTATGTCCTTCATAACTTGCATATTGCGATAGCGCCGGACACTGTGCGAACAAAACATCTTTGTAATGTTCGGCATCGGCGGAAACGATGTGGATGAACAGCTTGTGACCTGTCATCTGCCCCGTGCTCATGACAGCATGCACCATCATATTGACGAACATTCCCGAACCGCAGCATAAAACGTGGATATTCCCATCTTCACCGTAATATCTGAAAAGCGGATATTTGTCAAGGAGCGCATACGACATTATTTCATCCCTGCTGCCGCCATCAATTAAAACGGCGCTTAAAATGCCTGCGCTTGCTTTTCCGTATATCGAGGAAAGTCGGTCGAGTGCGTCGTAAAGCAGTTCTCGTCCGCTGTCGTTCGCGGGACGGTTCGTGACATATCTCTCCGCCTGGTCGGAAGAAAGCCCTATCCTGAAAAAGGATATAAGCTCATTTGCAAAATCATGATAAATGGGTTCAGGATACAGATCCACGACGGCTTTCACCCATGAGCCGTCATAAACCATCTGCGGCTCATAAATCCTGCCAAGAACAGAATAAAACAGTATGGCAGTGACTGAATACGTGTCGGATGTAACATCCGCCTTATAATCATCGTCCATATTTATAGCAGCAAGCGCTTCAACTTCAGGCGCGGAAAACGGATTGACTGTAAATCTGTGTGTCAGCGCCTCATTGGGATCGTCTAAATCAAAAGCGCTTCCGTAATCGATGATCATCGGCTCAAGCTCGGTTCCGCCGTTCGTATAGCTCACATATATATTTGCCGGCGAAATATCGAGGTGCAGCATTCTGTGGTCCCCGTGTAAAGCGGACAAATGCTTGGCAATCCTTAAAAGTATTTTGAAAATATTTTCGAGACGTCCGTTTCTGTATATCCCGCGGTCCGCCTTTGATTCCCATCCGCCGGAAATAAAGTTTTCAAGCGATATTCCGTTTTTAGTGTCAATCGCGAGATAATGATTCCCGTTTGCTGACACAAAAGGACCGTATATTCCAAATACATCTGGATTGTTCTGCGAAATTTTTTCTCCCGTCGAAGAATAAACCGTTCCTGCCCGACGGGTCATAGTTACCTCGCGTTGAAAGTACGGCAACACATCTTTCCATCTCTCGCTGTCGTCTGCTTCAGACGACTCAGTAAACGGATTGTAAATAACTATTTTATCATCGTCTCTCCGTTCCACAGTGCAGTCTTCAAAGCTTCTCGGAAAGAGCTCTTTCAGCGCAACAAAGTGCTGATCAACCTCATCATGTGCAATATACATTAAGGAAAATCCGCCCGCACCAACAAAAGCATCTATAATATATTTGCGATGGTTATCTCCGTTTTCTGATTCAAGCACTATCCTTGAACCTTTTGAAAGAGGTTTTCTGCTGTCTTTAAGATCAAAATACATTTTTCATTTCTCCTTGTATTTATTAAAGCTGTTCGTATAATCTGAATGACATATCGACCGATGTTCCACTGCCGCCATTTTTGCATTGGAGCATCGAGGAATATTTTTGCAGCATCTTCCGAAAAATAAGAAGCGGGACCGGTACCTTCAAGCTGTCTCTTTTTATGCTGCTATCATCGTTTTCGCTCAGTCTCTTTACAATATTTTTGCCGAGGTCAATTTGCTTCGGTCTTCCGACATCTCCGGTCGAGAGAAAATAGCTGTACTCTCCGTTGACGCAGGAACGGAGTATTTTTATGTTTGACATCATGTCAAGCACAAACGAATCAAGTGCGGAAAGGCTGTAGGACAGGGGATAATACCCAAAATTCATCAGCTTTGAATTTATAAAGGCTTGGCTGTCCTTTCCGTCATATATGACAGTGTAGGCGTTATCGCTCATTGATACAGACCGCGCGTGGGCATGTCTTATCCTGCCGAATTGCGGATCGAACATCATTTCTTTCTGTATAATGTCTTCATCAAACAGAAGCCTCCTGATATTCAGAAGAATGTAATCCTTGTTGTTGGGAATGTCTACGATATAAATATTTTCTTCTGCAAAAAGCGACGCATATTCCTTCGGACACGGGATCCTTGCGATGCCTCTGAATAATTCGAGGTACATCCATAAAAAGATCATAAGCTCTCTTGTCGGATGACGGTTTTCGCGTAACAGTTTTTTTCCGTCCGTATGTATCCTGTCAACAAGATCCGCTTTAAACGCTTCCCACGAAAGCTCGCCGGATCCTTTTTTGACATCGCTTTTTTTACGGAAAAAATCTCTGTATATACTGAACAGGCTGTATCGAAGCTCGTTTTCGCTCCACACTCCCCACGTATCAACGCTCGCTTTTTTTGAATCCCCTTTTACATACAACAAAAGCAACACATTTAATATCTTTCCATGCTCATTCAGCAACGCCCCGTGCCTCCAATTAAGATATGCTTTATTCTTGCGTATATAATCAAAAAGCTTTTTCTCGTCTGCAATATCACTGTTGAAGATCTCTTTTTCTAATATTTTTGTATCCTTATACTCACTGGCGCTCTTTTTGCCAGATGCAGACACATGCGTTATGATGCCGCACGCTTTGAAATACCTTTCTTTAACAAGCCTCAGGGCGTCTTTATTTACATTTCCGTTCAGCGCAACAAGTATGGAATAAACTGCCAGATTGTGGATATTTTTTGCGTGAAGAGGTAGATAACCGTATTTTCTGAGGCAGTCATTGCATTCATTGACACTAAATCCGAAGGCAACAGCCATATGCTCAATCGTTTCCGGTGAAACATCGTCTGTATTAATTAGATTTTTTTCAAATTGAATACGTCCATATGGGAAATGAAAAGAATACGAAATTTCATCTGTTGCGCGGTTGACGGATTTTGATTTTCCTTTCGGTTCGGTCGTATCAAAAGAATACATTTCGTCGTACCATCTCCAAATCATTTTACATTGTCCGGAAAGCACATTCGGATCGCCCGATTCCTCCATCGGATATCCGACAAGAGATCTATAATGCTTTTTTATATAAGTAAAGAGCGCGGATTCTTTTTTTTCTGTCTTGATGCTTCCGCGTGCATCGGATCCAGCTTCGTACATAATTCAGTTTACACCTCACATACGCTATGCCGCTGTAAAATATGATCATTCGGCTTTTATCATGATCATATTATATCAAATAAATTCACAAATATCAACATCACTTTGCTTGTATCGACAGGATCCGTTTTTATTTTCGTTGCCTTTTGAGAATATTGTATCATATCCGAATATACGAAAACATCACTCAGCGACAAAGCAGCATCACTTAATTTGCAAATCTAACATTTTATCATTTGTTGTTTTACTCCCGATAATACTTAATAATGATGGTATAATTCTTTTAGAAACAAAAAAGTCTGTTGAAAAAAATGAGCGATAAAAATGTTTGCAGTGAGATCAGGTATAAAAATAAATCAAAAGACATCGGTCATTTTGTGTCACTTAATTTGCTGATTTGATATATTTTTAATGACTTATATTACTTTAAAGCCTAAAATATTTATTTATGATACAATGGATTATACCGCAAAAGGAGGTACCAATCATGAACAAAAAATTTAAAGATCCCCGGATGTCAAGCCTCGAAACGGGAAAAGTAAAAGGCATCGGCATGTTTGAGAAGCTAGGCCTTAAAATCGCCGGAACGATCGACGGCGCCCGAGGTCTGCCGCGTGACGACGGCAACGGTCAGTGGCAGTCCCCGCATCTCAGCCGTGAGCTGCACTCATACGATGAGTTTTGCGCCAAAATCTGGGGCCGCAGGCAGATCGCGCGTGAGAAGGATTACGCGCGGCTCGGCTCGCTGATGGTCTTCATCGTTCGCACCGAAGCACAGCACGCTCTCGCCAGTGTCGAATTGCAGGACAGAGCCGATGAACGAGCTGAAAGCTCACGTTCACGCAGGTCGGGCGAATCCAAGGTATCGGACGACGTGATCGCGTCCAGACGTGCCAGAGAACGTGATATACTGCTCGCGCCGTTCGCCGGTAAGGTAGCTAATCTTCAAAGTCAACTCGATTCCGCGACCGGACAGTTCTCAGACTTGCGAAGCGAGTTGATCGAAGACAATAACGCTGTCAGAATGATCTGCACACGTGTCAAAAATCATGTGATGCAGCGCATAGACGTATACTGGAACGCAGCCATGCGCAGGCATCCCGACAAGGTCAAGATGCCTGCCGTCCCGTCCGTAGAGCTCACCTCAGATGCTGAGGAGGCCTATCTTGAGCCGCACAAAGAAATGATGGAGATGGCAGATATGCTGAGCCGAAAGCTATCGTCACAAAAAAAGGAGGAATAAAAAATGTTTAGGCAAAAAGCGAAAGCCGCGCCGTTATCAATGATAGACGACAGCCACCGGCAAATAGCAGACGACTTCTGCCTGAGATATTCGTTTGACAGCTATCGCCCCGTCGATTATAGGATCTACCACAAGCTTGATGAAAAAGAGATGATTTCAAGACTGGACGAGCATCTCGGCAAGCTGTTTGCCGGCGATGTGGACGCCGGCAACGCCGAGATGCTTGACGCCTTTCTTTTCGGAATTGCGGGCGAGGCGATCTCGGATGCTAACACTCAACACTGCCGGCATCGGGACACGATCCGCCGCCTGATAGTACGCCGCAAATCTGATCGTGAAGATCTAAAACTTCTGCGTAACGCGAGGGCTGCCGAGCTCGAAACAATGAGGGCAGACTACGAGAAAACATGTAAATTATTGGCAGAAAAGTGCTAACACAAAACTTCTGGAGGAAAAGTTATGAGAAAAAACACCGACCTCATATCCATAGACCGTAACGGGGAGATCGTATACCACGGTCTGAATTCACACGTCGGTACAAAATACCGTGCCGATACTCCGCTGGACAAGTCCTTTGTTCCATACCTCGTCATGATCCTGTGCGCCGCCATCGACGCATCAGTCTTTATGAGCATGTTTAAGTTGATCTCATATGACAGCCCGTTCATGATAGTACTGGAAATATTTGGATGCCTTTTTGGCTTTGATATAGTGCCGTTATACTTAGGTATTCAACTCAGACGTTTTCGTCAGGGACTAACTAAGGATAAATTCATAATGTACTTAGCCCTTGCCGCATTCGTCATAGCATGTGTTATGAACGTTGCGCTCCGCATCATGACAATAGATCAGTTGTCGCCGGACGTTTCATCCGTCAGCTATTTCGGAAGCGCGGCACAGGATAGTCAGACGTCCAACGTCGATTCGTCCGCCATGGCGCTTACGATATTTTCCATAGTTATTCCGTTTGTGACGTCTCTCGGCAGCTTCTTCATTTCCTATCTTACTTATAATCCACTGAAGATCGCCGCGCGTAATCAAGAAATTATGATCGGCGAAAAGGAAGACGAGCTCCGCAGGCTCGACGCGATGCTCAGTGAGTTCGAGAACGACGCCGAGTTTGCCGAGAACCTCATAAATGACGACAAACAAAAATTCGCCGAGTTCAAAAAGCTGGAGCGCGCTCTCATCACAAATTACTGTAACTATGTAAGGCTTCGCCTGATGGAGCATTTGGCAGATCCGTCAGCGACCAGCGCTTTGTCCGAGGAAACATGTGCCGCCATCCTTCAACTGCTCGACGATCAACTTGCGGCTTTTGACTTCGATGCCGCCGATGAAGCCGACCCATCCGACACCGATATACCCGACCCTGCCGAACATGATACCGAATCGAAATCAAAAAATACGATTACCGCTGCTCAAGAAGTGGCAGCCGCCTGAAAGGAGATAAAGAACATGAAAAAATTTATAACATTTATACTGGTTTTCGTAACGATGTCCGCGCTCACATGCATCCTTGCCGGATGTAAGGAACCGCCTGTAACAGAAAAAGCCGCCGTCGCGTTTGTTCTTGCCAACACAGCGAACAGTCAGGGACTTAATCTGAGCAGCCAGCTCGTGCAGGACACGATATACGAGACTGTCAGACACTACGGATACATATCCGTGGTCAACTGCGACGGTCAGCCCGAGATCGTTATGGACAAGTCCTGTGACATTGACGATAAGTATAAAAATGCATCTGTCGAGAAGCTTGACATGGAGGCGAGCGCAACGACTGCAAATCTCATCTCCGGAATGCAGAACTTAATCGCCACCGATCCCGAGGTCGATTTTTGGGCGGCCGTCAATTTAGCTTTGCGGAGCCTGTCTTCCCTCGACGGCTATGAATACAAAACGATCATTGTCGTCGGAAGCGGTCTTTCAACATGCGGCGTGCTCGATTTTACGAATAATCTAATCTCTGCCGATCCCGAAACGATAATCGAATTTCTTCGAGAAAGGAACGAAATACCTGATTTTACCGGCATCACGTTGTTTTGGCAGCAGCTCGGCGATACGTCAGCTCCACAAAAACCGTTATCTGCCGCGCAGAGAAAAAAATTGATCGAGATATACGCATCCCTCGTTGAGGCGGGGGGCGGAGAATTCATCTACAACTCCACTGTCGCCGCTCCCGTCAATCAAAATGTAGACTATCCGTCGGTTACGCCCGTTGACTTACCCGATGAGCTTCCGATCCGCTTTGGCCCCGAAACATTAGAACCCTTTGAAGCGGCCGCTGATGATACTGCGGTTGATGATGAGATCACTGCGGAAGAACAGCCTGAACTGCCGCCATTCTCTATTCTTGAGGATGAGATACAATTTATCGGAGACAAGGCCGAGTATCTTGATCCGGACAAAGCCGCGAGCGTTCTTACGCCCGTTGCCGAATTCCTTAAAAAATACGATCATATCAATGTTCTTCTCTGCGGCTGTACTGCCGGCGACACAAATACCGATTTCGCGATGCAGCTGAGTCGAGAGCGAGCCGAGAGAGTTAAAGAAACTCTCATCGAGCTCGGCATCGATGCGGACCGCATCGATGTCGTCGGTCTCGGCTGCGGCGATCCGTGGCACATCTATGGAGTCGGTTACAACGGTGCGGCCGCTTCAAGCAATCGAAAAGTCGTCATGCTCGACGCCGCCTCCCAGACTGCGGCCGGCATAATGACAGAGTCAAATCAGTAAAGAACGATCAGGAGGTAAACATATGCGCGATCCCGAATACAGTTCCGTAGATCCTAAGACAGGAAATGTGACCTACAGCGGGCCGTTGACCGTCGAAAAAGGTGACCATTCGCACATGCCGGGAAGAACAGACGCATACCTCCCGGGCGACGAGAGAGGACACGTAAACGCGAGCAGCTTGGGCGGGGTCAACACGACAGACAATATCGTGCCGCAGCATGCCGATGTCAATCACGGCGCCTATCTGTCGGTCGAAAACGGCGAGCGGGCCGAGCTTAAAAGCGGCGCCGTGATAAATTCAGAAAAGACTGCCGTCGTCAACGGCAGTCCCGGCGAGCGCCCCTCCGCCTTTACAGTGAACGATACGGTCACATACGCGGACGGACACACGGAGTCGATACACAGTTCGTTTACAAACGAGTCATACGCCGACCAGTCGGCATGGAACGATATATCCGCGTCTATGCCCGGCACATTTGACGCGCCGAATCCCGGAGACGGGCTTCGCAGCTCAACGGACGCCGCATCGTATGCTTCGCTTATGACCGAGACCAACGCCTCGCTTCCCGATCTTGACGCAGATTACGCGCCAGCTGATTTTTCGGGTGCACCCGGCGCCGCAGATACGGGCGCGTCAGCAGATATCAACGCCGACCTGGACGACGGCCCCGGCGATGCGGGTTCGGATCCGGGCGCAGGTCCGGGCGGCGACGACGGACCATCCGCCGATCCGGATTCGCATTAGGAGGGATGACAGATGCTGTACGAAATACCACCTTTACATATTACAAAAGAGCAGTCTATCGGATGGGAATGCGGCGTCGGCCGCATTCCCGCAAGGTTGCCGAATGGGAATATGATAGGTCTGCCCGTGCCGGAGTCGGAGAATGTTTTGACCGTTGGCGTTACCGGCACCGGAAAGACACGCTCCTATACTCTTCCGGCTGCAAAAGCGCTGCTTAACGCAAAACCGCAGATGAAGGCTGTGTTCTTTGAGACGAAAAGGACCTTTCTTGACGCCTTTATGCAGAGCGGCGACAAAGTTATCGTCTTTGATCCGTCCGTTGTTCCGCCAAATAACCTATTCAGATGGTGTCTTATCAAAGAGATCAGGCAGGCGCGCGACCAAGAAGCCGAGATGCGGCAGATTGCCGAGGTCTTGTTCGGCGATCTTCTGTCAGATGCGGAAAACAACCGGGCATGGATAGAATCGGCGCGCAACACATTTATCGCCGTTCTCCGCACGATCGTTGATCTCTACCCAGACAACACATCAAACCATGATCTGATCAATGCGCTGCGGAGCATGAAGGTCAACGAGCTGTTTGCGTATCTTTCAAGGCATCCGCGTAACCGTTCTCTTTTGAGCAAAGATTTTGGTTATGACGTCGACAAAAAAGATACATATACGCCTACGCGCAGAGCGACCGATGTGATGTTTTTCTTCAATACGGTGCTTGAAAAATTCGGCGGCTCGTTTGAATCCGAAGGGCGTGATACTATACACGATTACCTGCACGGCGCATACGGCAGGAACCTATTTCTCCTACACGATCTTACAGCCTCCGAGAGCAGCCGTCCGTTTATCGTATATTTCCTGAAAAAAATCAAAGATGAGAAGCTTTGCCTTTCAGGAGCGGTCAAAGAACCGATGCTGTGGTGCATGGACGAGGCGGATAAGCTCGCCGACGGAGGCAGGTCGGCGGACTTCGGGCTGTTTCAGGCAGCAACGCTCGGAAGAGAACAAGCTCTGCAAATCCTGCTCACGACTCAGAGCGTCGAACATCTGTTCGGACTGGCTCCGGGATTTAATGAACACATCGCAAAGGGCGGACTTGCCGGTTTCCCGGTCGTGATCTCTTTCAGACCGGGCGACGCGTCGACCATATCTATGCTTCAAACATTGTTCGGCTCGGCGAGACATGATATCACAGCGATGCCGCTGTCGCGGTACGATCACCCGACAGTGAAGAGCGATCTCGAACCGATAGTCAGCGAAGCTGATCTCACTTCACTGAAAACAGGTGAGGCGTATATAAAGTTCAAGTCGAACGCTCCGCAGAAAGTATCTATCTTAATTAATGAATCATAGAAAGGACAGGCAATGGCAGCGAATTACTTGCAGTATATAAGCTCCGTTCAGGATAACTGCGGAATCCTTCCGCACTTCCGCTATCTTGTCAGCGGTATAGATGGCAGAGTGCGCAATATCGTCGGACAAAACATCATATCCTCCGCCTATGAAAGAGGTCTGACGCTGTTTGTTGTCGACAACACTCAGAACGACCGTTTTATGCAAACGGGGTTCGGACGGTATCGTGTCGTAAACGTGTTGAACGGCGAGGTGTGTCTGTGTAAAGATCTTTTGAATGCGGACTCTTTCGCCAGCATCAGCCGGCTCAGGTCGCTTTTGGCGGACCTCGGATTTGACGGTATACATGCCATGAAAGTGATAACGTATCTGAACTTCGTAAAAGAGACGGAGCATCGCTTAGGACATGCGACTGTATTGACGCCGGAGACGTTGGAGGAGTACGGCAGCACGATGCTTGTCGAATGGAAACTGAAGCAACTGGTGGAAAAAGGCTGCCTGAGCGATGAAAATTACCGCTACCTGATGGGACGCTATTCGGAGGTGAGCAGCGCCGCCGCAGACTTTGAAGCTTTCCTTGTGCTTATCAGTCCATTTTTGGGAAACAGCTCCCCGGCATCCGATATGGCAGTCCTTCTGCCAGTCGGTGAATTTGCATCCGACATACCGATGCAGAAAATGCTCTGCAAGCTGCTTGTTTCCTACATTAGACAAAGTCCTCAAATCTCTGCAATCCTGATTTTGGACGACGGCAACGGCGAAGACCGCAGATTTATCATCGATGTACTCAAAAGCCTTCCGGATGCCGTCGAAGCACATATGTTTTCAGATGATGCATTTTCGCTCGGAGAGACCGACAGAAGCGTCCTGATGAACACTTTTTCCGTCAGAATATATACCCGTCACGACAATATGACGAGCTGCGGTCAGATCGAAAGCATTTGCGGTCAGGTCGATGTCGTCAAACGCTCATCTACCGTTACGATCGACAGGCGGTTTAAAGCTAATTCGCCATGGGATATGCTCTTTGGCACAAACCGCACCGAGACCTCAATAGCAAATGCTCCCACAAAGGAGTACCGCTTCAGAAAAGAGTTTATCAACTCGCTCTATGTCGGATCCGGTATCATTGACTATGCCGGTAGCAAGGTGCTGTTTTCATTCTGACAGACAAGATAATTTTAAGGGGGAAAATATATGTCAAAGCTTCTCGGAATATTTAAAATCGCTCTTGTTTTAGCGCTCGATTTTTCTGTAATTTACAGTTTGCTTCACGATCTCTTTGCGGCTTCGATCACTGCCGGGGTCATTACTCTTTACGTACTGTTCGGCGGATATATTGCGCTTTTTAAAGAGGGCGCGGTGAGCGTCCGAAAGCTCCCCACATATCAAAGAAACAGGTTAGAGGCGGCAAAACAGCAGCTGACCGCCGAGGTCAGAGCTTCAAGCGGCGCAAACATCTCCGGAATAAAGCTCTATCTTGTTCCCGGGGACGACGAAATGAATGCCGCCGCATACGGCTGCAATTGCATTTCTGTCACACGCGGCGCATTTGACAGCGCCGACCCGGTCACGCTCAAGGGAATATTGGCACACGAGATAAGTCATATCCGTAATTCGGACGCCGAATTCAACCGCGCTGTTTTCTGCTCTGTGACGCTGCTCATAGCGGCGATGAGCGTAATGTCGTTTTCCGTGATCGCCGTTATCTTTATTGCTTTTCTGATCCTGAGCTTTTTCGGCTGCTTCCGCTCATGGCTCGGTCTTATCTTGTTCAGAGGTACGACCAAAGTCGTAGGCGGGATATTCGGCATGCTTCAGCGTGGGATAATTGTGATATATCGTTTATTACTGAGCCTCGCGAGCCGACATGCCGAATACAGGGCGGACAAGTATGCTTGTACGCTCGGCTACGGTTTACAGCTTGCTCATTTTCTCTCGCTCACGCAGCCGGGCGATCGGCGTCCGTTGACTTTGACAGAGGCAATGTACCGCAGCCACCCGCCTGTCGAAAAGCGTATAGCACGTCTCGAACGGCAGATGACAGCGCAGAGTACCGCCGGCATCGCTGACCGACGCTCCGTCCCTAAGCCATTTTAAGACAAACCGGTTAATTTCCCGTCTGTTTCAGTGTAACTTCAATTATGACTGACGTATCACCGCAAGTAAATCCACAGAAATCGATATTCAGTCGAATGAGAGCGGAATTAAATCCTCCAACAGAATTAGAAGAAGATGTCCTGACCTGCATTCGCGACGACGCGCTGCATAAGGCGATAATGAAACTACCGAAAACGCAGCGACGACGATTTGCCGGGTGGTCGTAAAACAGTAAAATTGCAAAATCTGAAAACCTTGTGTTTTCAAGGGGATTCGGCGTGATTTCGGTCACGCCGTTTCCTCTTTCATAAGCTCGTCCAGCGGGATAAATCCCAGCCCGTCATACTTGATGTGGATATGCTGCTGACGCTTGCCACTGCTCTTGTCCGGCGCGTCCACATAAATCGCGGACACCAGTTCATGCAAGGTGTAGGCGTCAAGGGTTTCTATTCCCGTGTACTTATGGGCTTTCTGGATGAACATCTCGATGTTCTCGTTTTGTTGTTCCTGTACCTCAATTTCATTCTGTAGGGTGACGACTTCCGCCTCCAGCTGCTTCTGCTCCGCCTCATAGCTCTGGCTCAACAGTTCAAAACGTTCATCATTCAACCGGCCGCTGGCATTGTCCTCATAGACTTTCATAAAGAGACGTTTCAGCTCTGCTA
>CANRFB010000031.1 GCA_947629785.1 uncultured Clostridia bacterium
AAGTTTGAAACGCCGTCTTTATGCAAAGAATTTACATAATCATACAGCGCGTGATACTCTGTCAGCTCCTCAAATTCTGGCATATTGAAGTTTATGCGGATCATATTCGCGTCGGGAATATTTTCGGCAACATAGCTCCCGAATGCCTCAAGCAGCTTAGATTTTCCGCACCGGCGGACGCCCGTTATCACCTTTATATCAGGCGTGCCTATCGCTCCGATCGCTCTGTCAAGATAGTCTTTTCGCTCAATCAGTTTCATGCGCACACGCTCCTTGAAGAGCATTATAGCACATCTGCTTCCCAAAATCAAGATTTTTCTGGAATTGGGAAATAGATTTTTAAGAGCGTTACATCGCAATCCCCACTATGTAAGTATGCTCGACCGTATGCCCCGCCTTTTTGACATCTGCTTATAAAACTCCTTCTGCAAATCAGAGATATACGGAGAACGCTGTCTATTAAGCTGCCGATTTTGCTCAATCAACCATTGACGCAATTCTTTTAACTGCTGTAGTTTCCAAAAACTCCCGAATGGGAATCTTCTTTTCTTCTTTGAGGAGCATTACTACTGACCTGGTTATTTTATTAATCCATTTAAACATAAATATAACCCTCTCTGCTATTATTCATTTAAAACGCATACAATTCATTGATTATCAAAACATGATACCCCAAATCACAAGCTTGGATCATAACTAAATGATACATTAAGTGAATGATTTCGCGGCACATTTATAGCAATACCCGTTTTCAGCCCCAGTGGTTTATCATCATTGATAAGAATACGTTCTCCATAAGGTGCACCAAAGATAATATAATCGTACCTTATACCCCTTTTTTTGAAAAAGAGTTCCGTTGTTTCACGATATTCCTCCGTTCGGGATGTAATAAATATAATCATGTCCTGTTCCGGAATTGCTTTGAGAAATTCTTCCGCACCGGGTAAAAATGAGTCCTGTCCGTCAATAAGATAGCCGTTGTGCTTTACGATAGTACCGTCTAAATCGAAGATCCAGGTGTGACCTAAGGTCGAAAGTGTAAGCTCATTCTTCTTCATGACGCAAATGCGCTCCTATCGCTCCGCCCGGGTGGTTAGGCATAAAATCTCTTTCCAATTCCAGCCCGAGGGCTTTCTTTAATTCCATAGCCAATGTCTGCAAAATAATCAGATAAAGCGTTGTAGAATTATTGGGCATTATGTTCCATACATCGCCCTCGTGCTCAAGATGAATGATAAGTTTTTTATCCATTTTCTTGGCAAGGGTTCCGTCTTCTTCAAAGCTCATAAGCCAGAGGTTTACGTCCTTGCGCTGCTTAAGAAGATCGGCAAGATATACCGACTCGCTTGTAGAACCGCTCTTTGTAAGAATTATTACTAAATCTCCAGGCTTGACCATGCCCATATCGCCGTGGACTGCCGAATTTGTGTGCAAAAATCCGGCATTAAGTCCGAGCGACAGCATTGTCCCGACAAATTTATCGCATATCGGAACATTTTTGCCCAAACCCGACACTATAATTTTGTGATCGGAAAGTAAGGTCTGCTTGCAATCGTCTAAAAGCTCGTTAAAAACATTTCTATCGATGGATTTCAAGGCGTCCTCAATGATTGTCATATCGTCTCGGAAATAGTTCCATACCGTCTTTTCTTCAAAGGCTCTTAAGGCTTCTTCAAAATAGTAAAGACCGTTATAGAACGCACCGCAGATAGAATCGTAATCCTCCCAGGCATATGTAGTCAGACTGAGCCATATTATTGAAAGAAGAAGCTTCATTTGCTCGCGGGTCACTTCGCCTTTTAGGAGCTCAAAGAAATCGTTTTCTAAGCTCTCCCACTTGTTTGATACGATGTCAAGCTGAACGCTCGATTCTCCTATTGTTAAAGAAAACTTTTTAAGATTAAACTGGTCGTAGTTACTGAAAAGAGAATAGTACAGCTTGACCCAATCATATGCAGCGTCGCCGTAAAGCTCTGTATGACCGAAATATCCTCTCGGGTCTATCATAACAGGACTGCCGTCCTCGCGGAACATCATGTTGCTGAAGGTGCAGTCTCCGTGAAGCAGAACAAATTTTTCCGGAAGATACTGCATAACGAGCTTTTCCAACTCTTCCTGATGATAAAAGACGTTTCTGCAAAGCCTTCCGTTTATCATCACCGACTCGTTATTCGCCATCGGGACAAGTCCCCTGACCTTTTTCAGACGATCAAATGTTTTATCCAGATATGCCGCGCGGTAGCTGTCGGCGTCAGCAGGCATAGATTCTACCGAATGAAGCTGCTTTAAGAAATCAACGATTCTTTTTAAAATTTCGCGCTTTCTTTCTATGGAGCAGTCAGACATCTCGTAAATATTTTTGCCCTTGATTTTCTCCATACAAAGAGGCTCATAAGAATATATTTTCGGGATATTATCCGTAAGTCCTTTGTCGTTAAGCTTTTGGTACCACTTAGTCTCATACTTTGCAAGCTTAATTCCTTGCTCATCGTTGGGAATCTTTTTGACTTCGTCGTCAGTTATCTCCATCGAATTAAAAGGTCGGCAACGCGAGGTCGGCAGCTTGCTCCATTCGCTGTAAAGGCCGTATTCATGAGTTCGGTAAAGAGACTGTTCATAAAATACTATCTGCTGTTCTTTCAGATATTTAACAAACTCGCCCTCGTCTGGAACATTTTTAAGAACGGACTTGTCCTTAAATATAAAATGCCCCGCCACGCCGCAGCTTACGGTTCTCTCCTCCTTGAGCTCGCCGTGCTCATAACGCCATCTGCAAGGAAAATCTCTCGAAATGCCTATAACATTATTCTCGGTGTCGGGGATCTCGTAATCCTCAGGCAATACAAGGTCGCACCAGATAAGCATAAACCGCTCGTTTTCGGGAATATATGAAAGCGCTTCGGAGAGCCCCGCGCAGGTGCCGTTTTTACCCGTTGCGCAGACAAGGCTGATGTCATAGTTTCCGCCGAATGCGGCAAGATACTTTTTCAGAACGTCATATTTATAATCTCCGATGACTATGAATTTTTTATCGGGGAACTGCTTGAATAAATGAAAAAGCATCGGGAGATTGTTGACGGGAACAAGTGCTTTCGGCTTGTTGCGGGTTAAGTGCTCCATGCGCGTTCCCTTCCCGCCGGCTTGTACGATTATGTAATCCATTTTCATCGCTTTCTATCCCCTATCATTTATCGTCTTAATCTTTGAACTTCTTTTCGTTATACATTTTCATCTGGCGATAAAGCCTTAGCTTTTTTCTGCCGGTCAAAACATCGTCAAGTAATTCCTGCAGCTCGGATTCGAGATCGGAGCGCTGTGTGGATAATATGGCAAGGCGATTCTCGCAATCCTTCTTAAACTCGCCGCCGACGTCTTCGCGTTCAAGCTGCTCTTTCATATGATAAATCTTGAGCTCATTTATGCTGAGCTTATCTATAAGGCTTCCTACTGTTTCCATAATGGTCTCCTCCGATTATTTACTTACTTTATCAAGAACTATCTCGTCGATTTCTTCGATCAGGTCGTTTCTGTGCTGATTAAGCGGGTTGATGTTTCTTATAGCTTTAAGAACAACATCGTCCTTTTGGCTGCGAACCTTGTCCTCCTCGTGCCACATCTCGGTATTTGTGATGACAAGTTCGCGCACTACCTGCTCAAGATCGTCGCGATGCTCGTTGAGCGGTCTTATTCTGCGAATTTCGTCTGTAACTATTACATAGTCCTCGGGACGGTGCTGACTTTGAGTATGCCAATCGGAAATGGCTTTTTGAATAAGCTCTGAGATGTCTGCAGACTTCAAAATTTTCATATATGTTCCTCCTCTAATTTTTATTTCTTTTTAATTTATTCTTTATTCCGTATATAAAGCTGTAAACCGCTTCGTTTTTCAGAATAATTTCAATGACGGCATAAATAACGACAGATAATGTTATCGTAGTCACTACATATGCGGCGTTGTTCGAAATAAACCGCCCTGTAACGGCATTAACGACGACTATCCCTATACATCCGATTGCCGCTTTGATATAAGTCCTTCCTTCTCCGGAAATTCCACTCATCTTTTTACCGCGAATCATGCTCCACAGCAAAGTGCTTCCTTCCGCCAACAGCGTTGTAAACGCAGCGGCGTTTTCCTGCCACTTCGGAATAAGCAATAAATTAAGCACCAAATTCAAAACTGCGCTGAACAGCGTGACTTTAAAGACTTCGTTTTCCCGTTTCATAGGCACAAGAACGCATTGTCCCCAGAACCAAGCAGCCATACACATAAACAGCGCCACTCCCAGAATAGCCAACGAAGATGAAGCCTCGGCGTATTCGGGACCGGAAATAAGCAAAACAATTGGTTTGCTCAAAATAATAATTCCAGTTATAGCGGGCAGTACGGCCGTGATCAGCGTACTGTAAATATCTTTGGCCGTTTCTCTGAACTCTTCAAGCCTTCCGGTTCCGAATTGCGCTGACAGACGTGGTATAGATACAACTAAAATGGTAGACAACAGGCTTTTTACCACAGAATATATTTTTGTGGAAACAGAATAAATTCCGACCCTTTCGTCGCCGCAAAGTATTCCCAGCACCGTTATATCCGAGCTGACATAAATCGTTACAGTCAGAGACATAGCGAACAGAATCATTATCGGGCGCATATGCTTCTTCCAGTCTACCTTTTTGGTAAGCCTTAAATTCACATATTTTCGAGCATGAATATAATTGAGAATGCTTGAGCCTGCGTTCGCCAATACCGTGATCAAAGCATATATGTTTAAATCCTCGGCAGTATGTACAAAGCAAAAGAGCATAATAAGAGATAAGACCTGAAACGCAATTCCTCTGACTGTTATATAGAGATAATCTTCATAAATCGAATAAATCCAATCAATACCTAAAGTTTTGAGAATCACCTGAAACGACAGGATAACCAATAATGTCCAATATGCTTTCATCCCCGGGAATACAAGCATTACCGCAATCAGCAGTGCATAAGAAATCACGGTCGACAGCATATTGATAGTAAACATTTCGTTGGCAAACCGGTTTAGCTCAGATTTGTTTTCGCGAAAAGCCGCACCGTCTCTGATTGCATAGTTCGCTATGCCAAGCCCTGATAATAAGAGAAAATAGCTTACTATCGAATTTGCATAGTTATACTTACCTATATTTTCGACTCCAAGAATTCTGGAGACATAGGGGAATGTAATCAGCGGAAACAGAACGGATAACACGCCGCGAACGGCGTTTAAAATCATATTCAGTTTCAATGACTTTTGCTGCTCAATTGACATTTTATTTTCCTTTTTTATTTTTAACAAGGCTCAACGGAGAAATGCCTTTTTTGCTTACTTTCATTTCTATGTATTTCTTATACTCATACACTTCATCGCGGCTTTTCTTGAAAACTTCTGCGGCAAAGCTGACATAAGATAAGCCCGCTATAATACCGTCGCATTTGGATATGGTGAGCATATCCTTAAGCACTTCGCATCCAAGCCTGAAGCCCTTATGTTCATCTGCAATGCTGTCGTCAAAAATTGCCAACACCTTACTTCCGCTTTGCGCACGGGTCACGTCGTTATAGCATACTATCATTTCACCGTATTTCTTTTTGAAAAATGTAACAGTGTCGTCACTGTCGGTAGCAAGAAAAATCTGATCAAACCCGTTATTATATAACGCTTCATCAATCATTTCCGTATATAAATCCAAAGAAGCCGGTATAGGATGTCCCTTGACATTTCCCCACTCAACTCCACGAACGTGAACGGCAAGCGTTTTCTTTTCGCCAAGTAATTCATATATATCTTTCTCAACTTTTACTTGTAGATCATTTTTTAGCTTGATATACTTTCTATTAATACTTGTATAACGTTCCAACTCATCATCACTTCTATAATTATACAGTACAATAGGCTTTTCTCGCGTATGATAATTATGATACGCCACATTCCTGCTTTTGAGCGCCTCATCAAGCGAAACATCAGAAACCGGTTCAAAGAAATATTCAAACGGATTCATACATCCGTTAAAACCGTTTTCATCATAATAGGCTCCCTTCGACCAGTCTACTACGGGAGTAAAGCCAAAGCGTTCCGCCAACATCAGCCCACGGCAAGTTTCATACCAACTGTAAAAGAACCCGGAACATGTATCTAAATTGTTTATGACATACAAAGATTTCTTGTCATTCAGCTTTCCATATTCCTGAAATTTAAATATTGTATGACATTCTGAATAATCTTTAAACCACTGTCTGTAATCCTCCGAACGGTAAACCCATTTAAACGCGGCAAGTGCCTGACCTATTCGGGTCTTTTTGATTGCTTGCTTAATCAAGATTATCCTTCCTTTCAACTAAATAAAATTATTAGTCCATATAAAGTTATAGATTTGATTTGTTTTTCAAAATAGGTCAATAAAGATATATGCCAGCTTTTTTGCTGAACATCTCATAGCATCAATTTCCTTGTCGCTCCAGTGTTCTTCAAGCCGCCTTTCAACGCCGTTCGCACCTATTATTGACGGCAAACTGAGCGCAACGCCGCTGATGCCGTACTCACCGCACAGCGGAGATGTGACGGAAGCAATGTTTTGACGCTTATTTATGATAATATCCGTGAGAAAGCACACACAAGTCGCAATGCCGTAGTGTGTTTTTCCTTTTCTTGCTATGATGTCTGCGCCCATCGACAGTACCCGTTCAGCTACCTGATTTTTATCGTCTTCCGTCCAGCTTGCACCTATATTTCGGCAGTATTCTTCTATCGGAACGCCCGCCACAGACATTCTGCTCCAAAGCGGAAACTGCTCTTCACCGTGTTCACCGACAACAAAACCTCGTACAGAGTCAGTATCTATCGACAATTTTTTAGCCATCAGACTTACAAGTCTCGAACTGTCAAGAATACAGCCTGTTCCGAAAACTATGCCGTTATCCGTGCCGAGAAGCCTGTCCACCTCAAAAGTTAAGATATCGTTCGGATTAGACACCATCATTACGGGACAGCCGCTGTAGTAAGGAGTTATATTCTTAACTATGTCCTGCATAATCTTTATGTTGTCACCTGCAAGGTCACGCCGCGATTCTCCGGGCTTTCTGCCCCTTCCGGCACAGATAATTATCAACCCGCAGTCGGCGCAGTCCTGCCAATTTCCGGCATATATATTACTGATTCCGATATAGGGTATTCCGTGCTGAATATCCAACGCTTCGCCGACGGCTTTTTCTCTTTGTTCATCAATAAGAACTATTTCACGCGAGAGATTTCTGATAGTAAGGGCATAAGCTATTGATGCTCCTACGAAGCCAGAGCCTATTATTGCAACTTTGCTGTTTGTAAATTTTGGGTTGCTCATGAGCGACCTCACTTTTACGAGAATTTAATTCATATATGTTCAAATCAGCAGTCCCAAATCCTTCATTAACTGTGAGCTGAACAGCTTACGTCCTTTCAAATTCAGGAAAAATGAACCGTTATAAAGAGACGGGTTGTCAAATCTTGAATCAAACATATAGTCTAAGAACATAACACCGTCAATGTTTAATTCTTCAACAAAGTCATAAACCATTTTCTGACGGAAATCCGCGTTGAACTTTTTTGCAAGATATTCTGACATCGGAATCGTCAGCAGTATGGGCTTGAGATTTCTCTCTTTGCAGTATTCAACTATTTGCCTGAGAACTGAAACAGATTCTTCTCTATATGGGATGTATTTGCCGTCAATGACAAAATCTATCACTGCTGCAGCATCAAACTCTTTTTTCCAGCCTTCGATCCATCTGTCTGCGTCATGCTCAATTTCAACAGCCGACATCGTTTGCTCTGTTATTTCCAAACTGTTATCCGTCGGAACATCTGCAAACAAATACCTTATCAACAGCGGGTCAAAAATCAGCGGATACTTGACTTTTCTCAACAATTTGGAACCGTTGGGAAGCTGCCTTGTTTGGCTCGGATCAAGTATTTTTGCAAACCTTATATAATATGAATCGTCCCAATATCCCTTTTTCGTTTTTATGTACTGTGAGATTGCAGTAAACGGCATTATGGGTATAAGGACTATTCCGCCCTCTTTAAGGTAGCTGTGGAAATACTTAAGTATCTCAAAATCCATTTCCAGCCCTTGAGAGCCTGTCGCCCAATTCTGACCGCGCACATTCTCATAAAACAGCCCATATTTTGCGGGATTGCTTCCCAGATTGACTATATCAAGATTTCGGGTCAGATTATCTCTGTATCCGCGACCGGAGATAAAATTCTTCTCGAACAGAAATTGATTTTTCCAGTGATTTGTTCTTTTATATAGAGCATTAAGGACTAAAAGGGCTTCGCCTCCGATAGCCGCCAGAAGTATCAACACTGTTGCGATAATAAACAGAATCTTGCTTACAAAAAACAGCACGATATCAACGGCAAGACAAAACAATCCTATTATTTTCAGCTTTCTTTTCATATCATATTCTCCTTTAATACCCGGGACAGTTCAAAGATTCCGGATGGAATTTGTAATCGCGGTTAAGCGCAAATATCAGCTTCATATCATCGTCGTCGATATTAAAGTCGAATATATTTATATTTTCAAGAATATGCTTTTGATTCAAAGAGCTGAATATAGGAATTGTCCCCTGCTGAACGTGCCACCTCATCATTATCTGGGTAACGGTCTTTCCGTATTTCTCAGCCAAAATATTCAGGACATCGTTTTCCTTTACAAAAGGCAGCATAACGCAGTTTGCTGAATATGCCTCGATTCGGATATTCTTTTCAGTGCAAAGCTCACGCATCGCAGGCACGGTTCGAAAAGGATGATATTCGATCTGAACAACATGAGGCAATAAATCGGGCGTTATTTTCTTGATTTCTTTGATATGCCTTTCACGGGCATTCGCTATTCCTATAGCGCGGACTTTCCCCGACTTGTATATTTCGCACAGCTGCTTCCAGTTATCAATATAATAATCGGGAAGAGGCCAATGAAGCAGCCATAGATCAATATAGTCGAGCTTCAAAGCCTTCAACGACATATCTATCTGTTTAAGCATATTTTTCTCGCGCTGCTGACCGTTGCCGACCTTAGTTGTGATAAAAATATCCTCTCGCTTTATGCTGCCGCTTCGTATCAGACTCGAAAATACCTTACCGAGGACATCTTCATTAGAGTAATCCCTCGATGTATCAAAGCCGACAAGCCCGTTCTGAACGGCGAAGCTTACCGCCTCGGACATCTTGCCTATCAGTTTCTTTCTTGAGCCTTTTCTGTCGTCGACAGAGGTTCCCATTATTATCGACGGCATCTCAACGCCGTTTCTTAATACTACCTTTTGCATTTTTCACACCCTCATCTCAGAGGTCCGCCCAACGTATTCCAGCGGACAAGTCTGTCAAGAAGATATATTCCGTCCCATGGCATTTCAAAGTTTAACATTCTTCCGATCTGGGGCAGCCGTGCGACGCCTCTTTTTACCGCTTCTTCTGCAAATTTAATTCCTTTTTCAGTCGGCGCGACAAGACCTATCGTTTGAATGTCTTCGGTTACGTTCTTAAGGCAGTCAAAAATAGAATCCACCTTATGAACAAACAAGACGCGTGAATAAACCGGCGGGCAAAGTTCAGCTGAGTTATCGTCATCTATAAGAAGCGTCCAAGAGAGCGAGCCGCTTCCGATTACTCTGCCCTTAAAATCATATACGCCCCTTATTGAATGTACCTGCGAGATCTGTTCAACCGACGTTTCGGGCTTTGGAATTCTCATCTCGGCTTTTTCCATTTCCTCTGCCAAAAGCTCAATGAATCTGTCCGCCGATATGGCGCCGCCGTCTTCAATATAAAGATTGTGAGGTGAAGCGCAGCCTGTTTGGTCAAAAACGGAAACGTCTACGGCAAGCTTTCTTGCCAAAGACTTTGCTTCTTTTTCGGAGCAGAGGCTTTCTCTCGATATTGCGGCAAAGGAGAGCTTCGGACCGAATATAACCGTTTCAGCGCCGATTTTTGAAGGATAGCCTGCTACTGTCTGCACAGCTTCGCGCCCGCCCCAGGCGATACGCACATCAGCCTGAGAGGACATGTATTCTCCGAGCTCATCGTTATCATGAGGATAAGACACAAGCGCTATTGTTTTAAGCAGATCGTCGCCCTTGATAATATAACCGTTTTCTGTTACATATTCTTCTCCTCTGAACGTATCCAAAAGGCATTGAAATACTCCGTCGTCCTTTGAAGAAACGCGCAGAAGATTTACATTTTTTGAGATAACAGACTGAACAAGCGCGAACATTCCGAGTATCTGAACATTTCCGGCAAGCCAATGGCAGACAAGTCCTCTCGGGCTTGCTTTCATAAGATGCTTGTCCGAATCGGGGCAGGGGCAGAATCTGTCCATATAGTCAATATTGCCCTTTGATCCGATCTGAGATATTGCCGTCAGATTCTTCTTATCAAGCCATGACGAAATGAATACAAGCCCTTTGTCTTTAAGATGCTGAAGCTCGGGATTCGTTATCCATTTTGATGATACCGACGCAATAAGCCCCATGATTGCATCGATAGGCTGCTTTTCAAGCCACTCTCGGTTTTTCCTCAGCTCATCACATACTTTTTTCAGCTGTTCCTTAGGCTCTGAGGACTTTATATCGGCGCTTGACATAATTACCTTTAATTCGTCTGCGCCGCGATTGTCATTATGAGATATTTTTTTGAATGTGAGCTTTTGCGAAAGAATGTCTCCGCAGCCGCGTATTTCTGCCTTTTTCATTCTTCCCGTAACTTTAAAGCGGGTACCATATTTACCGTCGCATTCCGTCGGTTCCGCCACTATGCCGAGGTCATCCGTCAAAACGGCATTGCCGGGATAGGAATGCGGAATGGGAGTGATAAACTCCAAGACGCCTTCTTCGCCGTACGGGAGAATTTCATGCGTCGCAGGGTCTCTTGCTATAACTTCCGAGAACGCCGACGTTCTCTTCCAGCCGTCGGTACAGTCGGGATAATTTAGCCCCATCTGTTCGGTGAATCCGTAAACGTCGATAACGTCTTTAGGCTCGATCCCGAAGCATTTAGAAATTCTTTCATTGAAAATGTCTTTGCCGATTTTTTCGCTCTCGAGCTTTTTCCAGCCCCCGATATGCAGAATCTTGCTTCCGGCAGGCAGTTTCACGTCCGTTTCATTGCTGTCTATTTCTTTAAGAACATTTGAGAACAGAATATATGTAAACCCGAACAGGACAACAGGAGTATCGCCGATTTCTTCGACAAATTTCTTCATATATTCCACGTCGAAATACGACGTGCCGTCCGGACGTGTTTTCAGAAAGTAGCCGGTCTTGTTTGAAAATTTAAGATACCCGCTTACAGCGGCGAATCTCGCTCCGAGCTCGGCGCCGAATCCTGCCCTCGGGTCTATATCCATAACCAAAAACGGGCGGGTCTTGTTGCCGATAAACGACTGAATGACCTTGACCATCGCCTTGGACTGTCTTTTGCTTGTTATTTTATCCACAACGACAGTGCTCGGCGTTCCCGAAGTTGCCGACGATTGAAGCCTGAGCTTAATATCGTCTATGCCGACCGAACTGAGATTGTTTCCGAGGTTTTTAAAAACACTCACCGCAATAGGAGGAATATCCTTGACGGAATAATTCCCATACGGGTCAAAGCCCTTTCTTTGACAAAACCGTTTATACATTTCATTGTTTTCGTAGTGAAATATAAGCTCGTCCTTCAAAGACTGCATGAAAAAACGTTTGCTTTCGTCAGTCCCTGCATATGGTTCCATTGAAAACAGTCTGTCAATGTTTGCTGTATTCTGCTCCATAACTAAAGCCCTTTCATATTATTTCAGAAGAAGCCTTTGCACCTTTCCTGAGGAGGTTTTGGGAATCTCGTCGATAAATTCTACACAAACTGGTACTTTGTAGCCCTCTAAGCAACTTTTGGCGTAATCAATGATTGCTTTTTCACTTAGTTCTGCTTTGCCCTTGACGACAAACGCCTTTACCGCCTCGCCAAGCACTTCGTCGGGAACTGATATACAAGCCGAATCCGCCACACCGTCGACTCTGTTGATGACTTCTTCGACTTCAATCGGGCTGACTTTTTTGCCGCCAACGTTTATCAGCTCTTTCTTTCTGCTTATAAGGTAGAAATATCCGTTCTCGTCCTTATAGCCCCAGTCACCGGTCCTGAAATATTTGCCGAAGAACGAGTCGCCGTATTTATCCTTGTCGGCTCCCCAATACGCGCAGCATATATGACCGCCTTTTACGCAAAGCTCTCCGGGTTCTCCGACCGGCATTTCTTCTCCGCTTTCACCGAATATTTTTGCGCTTACATTCGGCGAGGGCGTTCCTATGCTGTTAAGATGATCCTTTTCCTCGTTGAAGCAGACGAACATACTGCGGGAAGCTTCGGTCAGTCCGTAGTGCATACATACTCGGGTGTTCGGAAGAAGCCTGATAAGCATTTCTTTGTCCTCAAGCTTCATAGGCGCGCTGCCGATTTCAATATATCTTAATTGATCGGCATATTGCCCAATCTTTTCACCGCTTGTTCTTTTCAGAAAATTCCAGCTTGCCGGAACCATTCCGAAGCCTGTGGCTTTTCTTGTTTCCATCTCACGGAAAAACTTTTTGACATTTGCAAAGCTTCCGAGAAGGTCTATAGTTCCGCCCTTAACAAGAGTACACCTAAGACGACCCAGTCCGAACGAATGGCTTATAGGCAGCGCAAGAAGCTCAACATCGTCGCAGGTATTGCCGATAAATTCATTTATCATAGTCGCCGCGTTATATTCGTTTTTATGCGACAGCACAACGCCCTTAGGAAACCCCGTCGTTCCCGTTGTGAACAGTATATCCGCCATATCGCTCTCATTAGGGAAAGCTAAATCTGAATCGTCGACCGTTTTTTCAATGTCAATCTCGGAGAACGGAATAACTTTGTATTCGTTTTGTATTCCGTCAAGATTACCGTAAATTGCAATCGGAGAAGCTGAATCGAAGATCCTTTTCAGGCGAAGCGAGTTTACTGCCGAATCAACCGTTACGGTAATCAATCCCGCAAGCTGTGCGCCGAAATAAGCATATACAAAGCTGACGGACTTATTTGCCGCAAGCATTACCCTGTCGCCCTTGCTACCAACCGTCTTGAAGTATTCGGAAGCGGAAAGTATCCTTTGCCAAAGCTGCAAATATTTGACTTCAATATCGCTTTCAATAAGAGCGACCTTATGTGGTTGCTCTTTTGCATGCCGCTGTATTTCCCGAAGAATAATCATTTATTATTCTCCTTTTCGGAGGCAAGACTTACAATATCCTCTACGCTTTCAAGCTCGATTATCTCCTCGGGCTCAAATTCGATGTCGAGCTCGTCCTGGATTTCCTGCAAAAGACTGATATGGCCGAGCGAATCCCACTTCGGAAAATCACCGATTCCGGAATCCATAGTGATTTTTTCTTCGGGAACTTCAAAAAGCTCCGACATAATTTTGATAATAGTCTCTTTTGTGTTCATAACAGTTTCCTCGCTTTTCATAATATTTTACATACCGCCGTCAACGCGGATAATCTGACCGTTAATGAATGAACTGCTGTCCGACGCCAAAAACAGAGCAGTCTTTGCTATTTCCTCGGGATTTCCGAGACGATGCATAAGCGAAGTCGATAACATCGACTCCTTCGCCTTATCTCCCATCGCGTCTGCAAGACCCGTGCAGACAAGCCCGGGCGCTATGGCATTTACTCTTACGCCTGCCGGAGCCAGCTCTTTTGAAAGCACCTTTGTAAACAGTATCATACTTGCCTTTGTGGCACCGTAAACAGTATTTCCGCTGTCGCCGTCTATGCCGGCTGCTGACGCAAGATTTATAATGCAGCCCTGCGATTTTGTCAAAGCTCTGTATAATCCCTGAACTATCTGAACCTGCGCAAAATAGTTTATCTGGAAGACTCTTTTCATCTCTTCCATCGAGATCATCGGGACAAGCGCAAGATGACCGATACCGGCATTGTTGACAAGTATATCGATCGGCTTTTTAAGAGCTTTAATTTCCTTTATGCCGTTTTTTACTGATTCGGTATCGCTCAAGTCAAAACAAACTATATCCACAGATATTCCGTTTGCTTCGGCTATTCCTTGAAGCCTTTTTTCAAAGTCTTCATTCGGAGCTATAGTGCAGGCAATAATATTCGCTCCGTTTTCGGCAAACAGCTTTACGATCTGAAAGCCGATGCCCCCGTCCGCGCCGGTTATTACGGCTGTTTTTCCCGCAAGCTGCAAAATTACATTTTCCATTCAATTCCCTCCGATCCGATTTGCGCCGGATTCCCCGCAACGGTAACGTGCGGCGGAAGCGATTTGTTGACGACGCTTCGCGCTCCGACTATTGTTCCGTCTCCTATTTTTACTCCCGAAAGTATTGTGCTTTGCTCGCAAAGCCAAACATGTTCTCCGATTATTACGGGTCGGGCATCTACATATCCGTTTATATTTATAAGATGCCCTCCGTTGTTATCTCGGATAGTTACGTTGCGTCCGATCGCTACCATTTCCCCGATAACGATTTTTCTCTGACAAATGATAGTAGTTCCCATATTTGTCGACGGCCCGCCTTTGGATATAAGCGTGGCATTTTTAAATATCTCTACATCGCTCCCATAGCCGAACCCGTAGCCGCCGGTTGACAGATTTCCGATGATGAGCTTTGCTCCTTCTGCCATTTTAATTCGCGTTTCAAGTTTGGTATGTTTGAACGGAGAGCTGCCAAATGTAAGGTAGCCGTTTAGTTCTACCGACGCTTTTCGGCTGATCTCTATGTCGCAGTACGGCGATACATAGATAACGTTGCCTTTGGCAAAATCAGAATGTACAGCAGGATGGAAGAAATTCAAATGTATAAACTGTAAAATCGGCTTTATCCTGCAATGGGTGAATGTAAGTTCTCTTTTTATTACTCTGAGGACGGTTGCGACCTTATGTTTAAATGAAACGGGCGTGCTGCACATATCGTCGACAACAGCATCAAAAGGCTCATTTTTTATTCTTTCAAAAAATACATCTCTGTCGGTGTTTTCTTTCGGCAAAGGCTTTGTAAGCGCAGGATTCCCTTCAATGACTCTGTCTAACGGCACTTCATTATACTTTATTTTTTTCTTTATCTTTTCAAAATACTCCGTTCCTTTTTCGGAATTTAACATAACGACCGATGTTCCGGTATCGTCGTCTAAAGCGTTCTCGCCTTTAGGACTCCAATAATCACCGAGCGATATATCCGCATATCTCGGGAATCCTTTGAATGCGCAATCGTAACAGGCTGGTCTTGAAAGGCAGTTGCTTCGCATAGATGCCTTCATAAACTTATCCACTTGAAATGTGCCGTAATATGTGGACCCGTTTTCAAATACTACCTTATGTGTAAGCTTTCTCCAACCAAGTTCTTTATTTTTGGGCTTGATATATACAACTTTTGAATTGTATTCTCTTTCCAAATAGTCGAGGTACTTATGGTAAACCATCGGAGAATTTATATATCTGCAAATCAGATCAACAGTAATCAGGCCGTCATAATCCTTTGCCAGATACTGCCTCAGTGCAGCTATTTGACAGGGCAACCCAACTGCCATAACCTTTTTGCCGTCTTCAAGAAGTTGTTTTATAGTTTTATAATATCCAGATGCATCGCTCTGAATATACTTTGAGCTTCTGAGTTTTTTAAGGTCGTCGATATTATCCGTGACGATTTGCTTAACATTCCAGTCATTGGTATATACCGCACCGCCGACATATCCACCGTCTTTCATAAAAGGCTCAGCCAATGCCGTAAACATACCGCCTGATGTGCTGTCGAATCTTATCTGATTATTTTTATGTATTGCGGCGTAAGGGATCGGTTCCTTGAAATTATCATTTTTTATTTTTCCGCTGTTTTCAACAGGACAAACTTTATTGCATAAACCGCAGTCAATACACTTGTCGCTGTCAATATTCGGATACCAAAAGCCCTCGTTATCTGTCTGAAATGTAATGGCCTTGCGCGGACATATATCCCCACAGGCATTACAGCCGCAGCAATTCTTTTTTTGAGTTATCTTAATCATTTTTCTTGAATCTCCTTAAGATGCCATTAAGCACAATCTTTTTCATTTCGCTAAATGTGCCGAATTTGCATAACGGCAACACAGCCGCCAACGCTATTTATCAAAATAAAATATATAAAGATTTATAGCTGCTCTGTAGGCATATCCTCATCTGCTATCTGTTTGAAGCGGCAGAGATTAAAGGAAACATTTTACCCTGCCACCATATTCCGCTCGCCTCCATATAAACATAAACTATGTCGAGCCATTTAAAAATAAAGAAATAGATAGCAAACAAAATTGCTATATTATTCGGAAGCATAAGTTCTTCTCCGACCCATAGCTTAATAAACGGTTGAAACAGACAGAGCGTGCAGACGCTCATCCATATGACTATCCACTGATAAATGAGCAGAAATTTCTGAAAATCCTTATAGTTCTTTTCTTTTGATTCACAGGCTATGCTGTTGCCAACGGCGGGAATCAACACTCTGCATATCATACCCAGAAGCATATTTAAAGCGGTTATAATATAATAGTAATTATTAAATATGCCCAGTATCCTTAATCCCAAAAAAGCAGAAATCACAATGGTATCAACTGAAGTAAGGGCTATGTTTCCCGTTTTTTGGAGAACCATTCCT
The DNA here is from genome assembly GCA_947629785.1 of uncultured Clostridia bacterium. Classification (GTDB taxonomy): domain Bacteria; phylum Bacillota; class Clostridia; order Oscillospirales; family Ruminococcaceae; genus RGIG8773. Next base: position 16,711 of record CANRFB010000031.1, read on the forward strand.
CCTACATTTTTCTCTATGCTTTTTAGCTCCTGCTTATCAATTTTTCCTTCACAATAATATTGAGGATATTCTTTCTTTGAAATAAATGCGGAAAGCAGGTTGCTCAGCACAGTGCAAACAGGTATACATATTGAAAACAGATAATAATCTTTTGAAATCAAAATAATTATAATCTGTAAAGCGTTCTGAACCACTCTGATAATCAACGCGGCTCTGCTGTTCAGGTCATCTCTTTGACATGCGAGCAGCAAAGAAGTTTTTTCGGCAAACATGAAATAACCGATCACGTTATTGGCAAGATATATCAAAAACAGTATGTAAAGATTTATATCGGCAGGGGTATCCCCATCTACCAGCTTATCCAAAAAAGGAGAAATCGCCAAACCGACAGCCATAATAATGCAGCCGATAACCCTGTAGCTCTTTTTGTAAAAATTGAGAAGCGCCCTTACTTTTGCATCATCAAGATTTGCTATTGGCTCATACATGCTGTAAACAAGAGCACTTCCCAAGCCTAATTCCGTAAAGCTTAGGACTTGCAGCACAGATGTAAACAGGCTCCCGAGACCGACATATTCAACACCGAGAATATAAATTATAACTGTCCTCGTTACAAACGGCAGTCCTATTGATGCTATTGTGTTGGCTAATCCCCAAAATAGCCCTCTTATTGTATTATCGGTTCTCCGTTCATTTGCCGATTGCTCCTATATTATGAGATATCTTCAGTCATTCTCATGAAAACACTTTTTATAAAATTCCGCTGCCTTTTTACGCTCTGCTTCCAAAACATCCGGCACACTGGAATAATCCACTACAAACAACTCGTCTCGAACAGCCCCAGCATTGTCAAAACCGTCCTTAAGCTCATCAAAATGCCTGCCCGTGATCCCAAACTTATTAAAGAGCGTGTCAAGCCTGCTACCCATACCTTTAATGTCCGAACGCTCAGTCACGACAAACGGTCTGTTAAACAGAATTGAGAAAACCGATGCGTGAAAGCTGTCCGTCACGACAAGTCTTGCGTTATGAATCCAATATAAAAATTCGTCCGGGCGCGTGTGAATATAGAAGTCGCTGTCGATGTCCATAATGTCGATAACTTGTAGCCCGAGTTCGTCGGCAAGCTTGCATGTTTTTTCTTTGACTTCTCCTTTGAATCCTCCAAGAGCGTAGACAAAAATGTAGTTGTCGTCGATGTACTGCGACGGCTTTTTCAGGATTTTCAGCCATTCGGATGTGTCAATCAGCATTGTCGGGTCAAGCAGTACCGTTGCATCTTTGCCTGTTAATTCCTTGATAAGCTCTGTGCCGTGCTCTTCTCGGACAGAAAGGTATTCAAAGCCTTCGAGCCCTTTTTTGTAGGTTTTAAGATATTTTTTCGGGAACTCGTCAAAGCCGAAACTGGGGGCGATAGTCAGACGTTGGGACGGGGTGGCAAAGGTAAGGAGGAAGTATTCAAGCTCATGACGGTCGTTTTTCCAGCCGTGCCAAACTTGATCGGAGCCAGTAACAAAGTAGTCATATTGCTTCGCAAAATCACGCGGCAAATGTCTGTAGTTTATGGGGGGAGTTGTAGTTAAATACTCGTCGGAAAAGAGTTTCATATATTGACATCTTTTGTCGAGAAGTTCTTTTCTTTTAACTTTGTCTTTTTCAAAGCCTACATGCTGAAGAATAAAATGAGCGATCCTTTTTAGAATTTTTATGGGGTTAAGATAAATTCTTGCAGGTTTTGTCTGCATTGCATCGACAACTGTTGTAACGCAAACCCCAATACTTTGAAAATATGTTTGCACAGCATAATTTTGGAGCTTATTTCCAAAATTCGCATTGTCATAAAGAGTTATAATAGCAATTTTTGGCATTTCATAGTCTCCCTTTTCAACACAGCTTACCCTATTTAGCAACAAAACAATCAGTGATGATAATATATAGCTCAAGTGTAACTATTTGACGTTAACTCTGTCAGAATATAACTACTAATTCGTTATGCTTTTCTTTCGCATCTTCACTTTCAAAGAACAGTACAGCAAAAATAAAGTTCTTGCTTTTGCCGAATATCTTCGCCTATATAAGCGTCATCTTTTCTTTTTTTGCTTGTATTTGTTTCTGTTTTAACCTTAGAGTCCAAGCAAGCACAAACGGTGCATAAATATGATGTTTGAAAAGTAAAAGCTTGAATCTATCCTTTGCCCGAATAGCAGAATTCAAACGAATCTCCCGAACTGCCGTGCGAACGGGATCGGCGGCAAAAATCCCCTTCATGACGTTGTATTTTTTCCAAAACGGACGCCGGTCGTTGACGTCATAAAAATGCGCCATTTGGATTCCGACAAGTACTTGGATAATCAAACGGTAATCATATGCATTCTGCACTTCAGAAACTGGAAATAAATATATTTTCATCTCATTCATCGCGCGAAGTACTATTTCCACCGCGTTGGACCGGCTCCGGTGCGTGGCGGAAGCATCATTCTGAATATAATAATAAGCGGGAATATTCGTGACAATCAGACGTCTGCTTTGCTGCAGCGCGGCATGATTGAACACCTGATCCTCCGCCAGCGGCATACCGGTTGGAAACGGAGTTTGCTTCGCAATGTGCGCACGGAATAGTTTACCGCATGGACCGAAATCAAGATACGGCAGGTCGGGGAATGGGCTGGTATTGTTCAGAAGAAACATTTCCTGCACACGCCAGCGGTCAGCCGCTTCATAAACACGCGATTTTATCGCCGTTGCCTCCATTTGAAGCGGTTGTTCCGGCATGACATCGACCATGCATACGCGTCCGTATACAATATCCGCATCGTTGTCTTCGGCAATTTCAACCGTTTTTTCAAGCCAGTAATCCGCGACATAGTCATCTGCATCCACAAAACAAATGTATTTTCCATGCGCCAGCGAAATACCATGATTTCGTGCGCTTCCGACGCCGCTGTTGCTTTGGCGCTCAACCTTTACTCGCTCATCACGACTTTCCCATTCCTGAATCGCCGCAGCGGCCTGCGGCATACTTCCGTCATCTACAAGCAACACTTCTATTTCCTGATAGGATTGCCTCAGCACACTCTCCATACATCGTTTCAACTGCTCAGCGGAAGGGTTAAACGCAGGAATGACAATACTAACCACTGGTTGGCTCATTGCATCTTTTCTCCCTTCATCATTAAAATCTGAATTTATAAATATGTGTTTCACCGGAAAAGCGCAGAAGGATCACATAGAGAACCCAGAATACAAAAACCATCATATACAGAATCCAGGTCTTTTCTTTTCTGTTCCGTCCCCAAGCCGCATAAGGAACAAGCAATACAATAAACATATCAAAAAAAATAGAAAGACGGTTGCCATAGATTGTTTTCATGGCAAACTGAATAATGAAGTAGATTAGCGTACCACAAATTGCGGCGCTGCGGATACAGGAGACCCTTGCCATCTTTAAACGATCCGGTGTATCATAATGACGCAGACAGAAACATGGGACGGCTAACCTTGCAAACAAGCAGAGAGCGATTGCAATATATCCACGGGTAATCTGCCCAAAGATCCAGTCATTCCGGATCGTCTGATACAGAAAAATATCGGCATAGTATTGAAATTTCTCGTTCGTCAATCCTCTTGCACTCAGCGTTTCATAAAGCGGCGTGATAGCGACCGGTAGTACAATGATACAGGCATATATGACAAAATAGGTCCACCGCTTGAGTTTTAGGGTGGATATTCTGCAAAGCACATAGATTGCCGCGACACCGATAAAGGCGGAGTTGTGAAACAAACATGCCATGACAAAGCAAACGACTGTCTTTGCATTTAGCCTCATCTCATTCTTGAAGTAATAGGCGGCCGCCAAAAGAATCAAAGCGCAAGCGACAGATTGCCGCATATTATTCAAAGTATTGTTGTAAAAACAAAACAGGTAGGTAGCCACTGCCAAGGGGATCGAGATTTCATTGCGAAGCTGTATCGCTGCCAAAAGAATCGGTCCGATTGTAAAAAGCTGGATAAGAAAAAGAAGTAGACCTTCATCTGCAGTAATTCTGGAGCAAATATAAACTAACAGCATATATAAATACTCTGGGGCTCTGTCCAGCCGCGTACAGCATTCAAAAAATGAGACGTCACGCATTGAGCTTGACACACGCATATCAGGCACTATGTATGCCATAACATCGATGCCCACGCTATTCGCTCTGAATCCTGCTAAAAGGCAGGGAAGAAGCACAGCCATCAGGAAAAATATATTGCGCCAAAAGATATTCTTTCTGCCGCCGGAATACAGACGCTGCCCCACCGCAGAAAAGATAATCGATAAAAAGAAAGTAAAGAAGTATATCAAAGACGAAGTCAGAATTTCCAATATTCAAACACCTCAAATTCAGGTTCTATCCATAATAAAATCGTGAAGATATTCAAAAACCGAAGTATGTGGTCATCTTTCACCCGGATTTCTGGCTACTTTAGCTTATAGATTGCTAACCATTTATCAATAAGTGCGCGAGAGCCTAACCGCAATACCGTTTAAGCACCTTCTTTAATTTTGCCCCGAAAATATTTCCAATGTCTTTACACAACAATATATTTGATGTTAATCCAAGCACCGGTATTTTTTCTAATCTTGCTATAAACATCTTCATCTTGGGTAATTGTACATTTGCGGCAACAGGAATATGTTTTACCCGAAGTCTATGATGTTCTACCCACACATTCGTCAGCAGTTCCGACATATATCCGAATGCACGCGCTTCCTGTACTGTATAGCCATTCATATCAACGTGCTTTTCAACTTCAAACAGAATATCAAACAACCACTCGCAATATTTCCCGAACTGTTCCCTGCTGCATATAAACATATTGCAATACGATGCAACATGTGAATCCCAAACGCGATGCATAGCCTCACTGTAATCCGGGTACTTTTCGCACAGAACGTCTTCAAGGATATGTAAATCCTTCTCTTTTCCGTCTCCGGCTTCATAATATGCGTTCGCTACTGTATATTTAAACCAAGAAAAGCGCTTTGGCAGAATAATGTCATATTTTTCAAGCAACTGCTCAGTCTTGTCTGTCGGCAAATAGTATTTCGGCGAACAATCGTACAGGTATTTGCTGAAATATCTACGATAATGGCAAATTCCAATAATATCCGATTCCTTGTCGTTCTTCCATATCCAGTAAATTCCCGTAAGCTCACAAAAAGACAGATTCTTCGACGAAATATTATCGCCAGTATCGTCGCGCACGAAGCCCGGATGCTCACTATGTAAAGCAGCTCCGACTTCCAGCGGAACGTAGTCCTTCAGCTGAGGCACTTTAAAATCACTATGGCCTATGACATACATCGTTGTTTTTGCCATTTTCTTTTTCTCCTTAATTGACTTTGGCTTTAATGCACCCGTATTTTTTATCCCGGTCAACAATTGATCAATATTGTCTTCGGTTACTTCATCATACAGTGCGTCGATATTTGCTTTGATCGTTTCATCGGTAAGCTTTCCGTAATCGAGCTGAAGCAGTTTTTCAACGATTGAACATGGAAATCTAAATCGTATAACCTTAGCCGGTACCCCCCACAATAGAATAGGGTGGTACATCGTGCGTTACAACGCCGCCTGCCGCCACAACAGCCCCTTGTCCAATATGAACGCCGGAAAGAATAGTTGCGTTTTGACCGATCCACACATCATCATCGATTCTGATATCCCCTTTGGAAACAACCTCTGAATCCTCTTTCAAAACCTTCACACGAAACGGGAATGTGGAAATGCGGTCTAAATAATGATCGCTGTTCAGCAGAAACGTCACCCCATGGGCAATAGAAACATAATTCCCGATAACCAGATTGCTCGTATTGCCGTAATCAACAACATTCAATGGGCCGTATGAATGCTTGCCGACCGAAACTTTCTTTTCGTCAAAAAGGCTTTCGGCTGTTGTTTCATTATGCATGTTCTTTTTACGCCATTTTCTTCCAATTCGATTCCGGCGGATTTCCCTATATAAATCTCCAACAAGCGAATTCTTGACATACCAAAGAAAATGCTGTCGTATTTTTCCGTTTCCCAACTTTGATTACTCCTGTCTGTTATCATTCATTTCCAATCCCGGCTTGGTCTGACGCCGCCTTCAGCGCTTCTAAATAGCCATAACCGTATTGCTCAGTCGGCTCAAGAATTGCTCCTTCTCCCCATTCATTCCAAGCGTTAATTACTAATATTTCAGAACTGTTTTGCCTTTTAGTTTCGCAGAGCCTATTTAAATACTTACTGAATTTCTCAGGAGAGGCTCCCTTAATTACTCTTGAGTTCTTTCCTTTTCTTGGCGAATTATCCCACATAGTAAATCCTCCAAGAAAAATTTCTTTATTACCATACGTTCTCTTCTTTTTAATTATTGTTTTCCAAAGCTTATCATAATTTTGATAATCGGTTATCTTTAAACTTTTACAAATAATTCTTTTCAATTTATTAAAAGGAGATATTTTAAATCTGCAAACGTAGTTCGGTTCATCTTCAAACACTGCCTGAGAACACATTAACGAAGGATTTGTGTTAAATGTGTTAATATATTCAACAATATAAATGCCCGAAAATCCTTCTTCTATAAGTCTTCTTTCCCAATAGTTAATTCTCTCTTCGTTTCCCTTAAAATCACTTGCTTTGTATATAAACAGGACAGGCTTATTATCTATTTTTTCATATCTTTTATCTTTAAAGAAGGGTAATAAGTACTGAATATGAGCCTCCCATTCATCCTTATCTCCATATTCCTGCTTGACTAATATTTCGTGATTCTTACCATCCCATGCCCTGGTCCATGAATGATTCGCCCAGCAAAAACAGTAGTTGATATCTATATCCGGCGAACTAAGAAGCATTTCGCATGGCTTTTCTAATAAATGTCTTCCCTGATACCAATAGTGAAAATAAACAAAGCTTTCAACACCATATTTACGCGCCAAATCAGCCTGCCATCTGAGCGTTTCTTTCTTCGATAAATTATAATAATTCCCATTCAACGGAACCAGCGGCTGAATATGGCCTTTATAAAGGGGCTTTGCACCCTTAACGGCTGTCCATTCCGTATATCCCTGTCCCCACCACTCATTATTCTCAGGCGTCTCATAAAATTGAGGCAGATTTAACGCCCAAATTCTCATGTACCGAACCTCCTCGCATATATGCGGACATTATGGTTTAGACTATTGCATCATAGATTCGTAATACTGCCTGCATACCGATTTATACGGCAGACCACTCATTCGGCAAACGTCCCGTTTTCATTTCGAGAGTATTATCTTTCGTTCAGAACGCAGAGCTATGTATCTCTGTCACCCAATCTTTTATTCAATTATGCCGCCACAGTTCATTCTTGATTTTCAGCTTTATGTCTGCTTTGCCGTCCATTAAAATCACCAGCTCTCCTGATACTTTATGTGAAAAACTTTTGCTTTTAAAAAGCCTGCAATTTTCTTTCGCCATTGAATCTTTTCCATATAAACATAGCCAATTTCTTTATAGTTCACATGATTTTGCAGCAGCCAAACATCCAGCAAGAGTTCGCTTACCCTGCCAAAGAGTCTGGCATCGAAGGCGGACATATTATCTGTGGGAATTCGTTTTTCCAACTCAAAAAGAATATCAAACAGCCAAGTGCAATATCGATCCAAATAATCTTTTTTCATTATAAACATATTGAATATATGTGCACTTCTGGCCTTCATTCTGCGGTCAAAATTATCCAAATATTCGGGATATTTTTCCGATATGATTTTCCGCGTAATATCTAAATGTGATGCGTCGAACGTATGTGCATAATGGCTATAAATTGTTTCAATATAGTAATGCCGTTTTCGGGGAAGAATTACATCTGTTTGAAGCAAAATCGATTCCAACTGCTCGCGTGATAACACGCTTTCATTTGAATTCTTCCTTGCTTTTATGGAAAAGTGCCGCCGATAATGCGCCAAACCGACATAATCCGCCGAGAGATTTTTCCATGCCCAATACAGACCTGTCAGTTCACAGAATTTCGGGTTTTTCTCACTAATATTATCGCCTGTATCGTCGCGCGTAAAGCCGATAGACGGTTTCCCGGCACTGCCTACATGTAAAGGAAGATATATGTCGTCCTGAGGCATCCAATACGGCTTATGTGCGGCGATAATGATCTTTATATTCATTTCTATACTTGTCTCCATTCTTCAGGTCATCTGCATGACCGTTTTCGCCTCCACGCTCTATCAGCTTCCATACAATAGTCTCCTCTGCTGTTTGAATGAACAAATCATGCAGAAATTTTCAATGCTGTCAGAATTCTTCTCAGATTGGTTTTGCATCAAAGTTTTGCTTCCGCCAAATATCTATATACTGCGTCCTGCCATTCAGGAAGCGGCGTAAAACCGGTTTCTATCAACTTGCTTTTATCAAGACGGCTATTGTACGGGCGTTTTGCTTTGCTTTGCCCATATTCCTCCGTCGTTACAGGAATAACCTTCGTATCCTTCCCGGCCACCCGGAAAATCTCCTCTGCAAACTCCGCCCAACTGATATAGCCGCCCTCGTTCGTCGCGTGGTATACGCCGTATTTATCGGTCTCGCACATATCAACAAGCAGCCTCGCAAGGTCGGGCGTATAGGTCGGCGTGCCGATTTGATCGTTAACCACTCTAACCTCTTTATGCGTTTCGGCAAGCCTCAACATCGTTTTGACGAAATTGTTTCCGTGGCTGCCGAAAACCCAGCTTGTCCGCACTATATAATATTTCGTCAGCGCCTTTTTGACCGCAAACTCGCCCTCAAGCTTGGTCTCGCCGTAGTAGTTGAGCGGTGCGAAGTCCTCGCAATCCGGCTCCCACGGCTCTGTTCCCTCACCGCTGAAAACGTAGTCGGTCGAGATATAAATCATCTTGCAATCTACTTCTTTGCAGGCTTCTGCAATGTACTTAGTCCCCAAGACGTTGATTGCATAGACCTTCGGCTTGTTTTCCTCTTCCTCGGCAGCGTCGACAGCAGTCCACGCGGCGCAGTGAACAACCGCGTCGGGCTTTGTTTTTGTAATGACACCGTGAACCGCCTTTTCGTCAGTAATATCAAGCTTTATGTATTCGCAGTCCTGTTCAAAGCTGTCCGAAATGTCGGTCGCAATCGGCTCATAGTTGCGCTTTTTAAGCTCTAAAATCATGTCCCAGCCGAGCTGACCGTTAGCGCCTGTAACTAATACTTTCATCTTCTCACCTGTTGCCATACATCTTCTCATAGTAGTTTTGATACTCTCCGCTTATGATAGTCTCCCACCATTCGCGGTTGTCGAGGTACCATTTTATTGTCTTCTTGATTCCGTCTTCAAATTTCGTTTCGGGAAGCCAGCCGAGCTCGTTATGTATCTTCGTCGGGTCAATCGCATAGCGCATATCGTGACCCTTGCGGTCGGTGACGTATGTAATGAGGCTCTCCGGCTTGCCGAGTTCCTTGCAAATCAACTTGACGATGTCGATGTTTTTCATCTCATTATGCCCGCCGACGTTGTAGACCTCGCCGACGCGCCCGTTGTGAATAATCAAATCTATCGCCTTGCAATGATCCTCGACATAAAGCCAGTCGCGGACGTTCTCGCCCTTGCCGTAGACGGGCAGGGGCTTGTCGTTCAGACAGTTCGCTATCATCAACGGGATAAGCTTTTCGGGGAAATGATAAGGTCCGTAATTGTTTGAACAACGGCTTATTGTGACAGGCAAGCCGAAGGTTCTGTGATATGCCAGAACAAGCAAGTCGGCACTTGCTTTTGATGCGCTGTAAGGACTTGAGGTATGTATAGGCGTTTCCTCCGTAAAGAACAGGTCTGGTCTGTCGAGAGGCAGGTCACCGTAAACTTCGTCAGTGCTGACTTGATGATAGCGGGTTATGCCGTACTTGCGGCAGGCGTCCATCATTACTTGTGTGCCGAGAATATTGGTCTGCAAAAAGACCTCGGGGTTTTCGATGGAACGGTCGACGTGGCTTTCAGCCGCGAAGTTCACAACTATGTCGGGGTGTTCCTCCTCAAAGAGTTTATAAACGCCCTTGCGGTCACAAATGTCGAGCTTAACGAATCTGAAATTGGGGTTGCTCATCACGGGTTCAAGCGTTGAGAGATTGCCCGCATATGTAAGCTTGTCCAAGCAAATTATGCGGTAGTCGGGGTATTTTTTCAGCATATGGAAAATGAAGTTTGAGCCAATAAATCCCGCGCCGCCTGTTACTATAATCGTCATAATTACACCTCAAAAGTTATTTTTGACTCGCTGAGCTTCGGGTGCTTTTTGTCCTTTTCACTCAGTATGGGCTCGCCGTCAAGCTGCCAATCTATGCCGATTTCGGGGTCATTCCACATAATCCCGCCCTCGTCCTC